>DATEZX010000019.1:0-10285 GCA_035255225.1 Candidatus Limnocylindrales bacterium | reverse complement strand
GCGACCCGCATCGGACCTCCGATCCGCCGCTCAGCCGTGCCCGAGGCCCGTGGGCTGGTGCCCTGGATCGATCGTCGCGACGGCGCCTCGCAGGCCGTCTCGCACGACGCGGCGCGCGACCTCGGTCACCCGCTCGACCGTGAAGCCGAGGTGGGCGAAGATCGCCCCCGCCGGCGCCGACGCGCCGTAGTGATCGATGCCGACGATCGCGCCCTCGTCGCCGACCCAACGCTCCCAGCCCAGCGTCGCCCCGGCCTCGACGCTCAGCCGGCGCCTGACGCCCGGGGGCAGGACGTCGTCGCGGTAGCCCTGGTCCTGGCGCTCGAGCGCCTCCCAGCACGGCAGCGAGACGACGCGTGCGGCGATCCCCTCGCCTTCGAGCGCCTCGGCCGCCGCCACGGCGAGCTGCAGCTCCGAGCCGGTCGCCAGCAGGAGCAGGTCCGGGGCCTTGCCGCCGTCCTCGCCCGCCGCCCGTCGGAGGACGTAGCCGCCGCGGCGCACACCTTCGCGGGCCAGCTCGGCCGTGCCGGCGAGCGTCGGCAGCTTCTGGCGCGTGAGCGACAGCGCCACCGGGCCGCCGCGCCGCTCGATCGCCATCGCCCACGCCGCGATCGCCTCGTTCGCGTCGCCCGGCCGGATGAACCACAGGTTCGGCATCGCCCGGAGGGCAGCGTAGTGCTCGACGGGCTGGTGGGTCGGGCCGTCCTCGCCCAGGCCGACCGAGTCGTGCGTCCAGACGTAGATGACGTGCAGGCCGGCCAGCGCCGCGAGCCGGACGGAGCCGCGCATGTAGTCGCTGAAGTTCAGGAACGTGCCGGCGTAGGGGATGAACCCGCCGTGGTAGGCGAGGCCGTTGGCGATCCCGCCCATGGCGTGCTCGCGAACCCCGAAGCGGAGGTTCCGGCCTGGATCGTCGGCCTCGAAGTCGTCGGCGCCCTTGACGTCGGTGAGGTTCGACTCGGACAGATCGGCCGCGCCCCCGAACAGCTCGGGCAGCGTACCGGCCAGGGCCTGGATGGCGGCCTGGCTCGCCTGGCGGGTGGCGAGCTCCTCGCCGACCGAGTAGCTGCTGAGCCCGGCGTCCCAGCCATCGGGCGGGCCGAGATCGAGCATCCGCCGGCGGAGCTCCGCCGCGGCCTCGGGATCGGCATCGCGGTAGCGGTAGAACGCCGCATCCCAGTCTTTCACCAGCTCGTCGCCGCGATCGGCGAACGCGCCCATCGCCGCCCGGACCTGATCTGGCACGAGGAAGTGGGCGTCCGGGTCCCAGCCGTAGAACTCCTTCGTCAGCCGGACCTCGTCCTCGCCGAGCGCCTGGCCGTGGGCCTTCTGGGTGTCCTGGCGGTGCGGGCTGCCGTAGCCGATGTGCGTCCGGACGGCGATGAGCGACGGCCGGCCGTCGTCGATGGCGGCCTCGATGGCGGCGTTGATCGCCTCGAGGTCGTTGCCGTCGGCGACCCTCGCGGTGCCCCAGCCGTAGGCGCCGAAGCGCTCGAGGACGTCCTCCGACCAGGCCCAGTCGGTCGGGCCGTCGAGCTGGATGTGATTGTCGTCCCACAGGACCGTCAGCTTCGAGAGCCGAAGGTGCCCGGCGAGGCTCGCGGCCTCGGAGGCGATGCCCTCCTGGAGGTCGCCGTCGGAGGCGAGGACGAACGTCCGGTGGTCGACGATCTCGTGGCCCGGCCGGTTGAGCTCCGCGGCGAGGCGGCGCTCGGCGATCGCCATGCCGACGGCGTTGGTGAAGCCCTGGCCGAGCGGACCGGTCGTGGCCTCGACGCCGGGCGTGAGGCCGTGCTCCGGATGGCCGGGCGTCTTCGAGCCCCACTGCCGGAAGGCCTCGAGCTCGCTCATCGGCAGGTCGTAGCCCGTGAGGTGGAGCAGCGAGTAGAGGAGCATCGAGGCGTGGCCGGCCGAGAGGACGAAACGGTCGCGGTTCGCCCAGTCCGGATGGCGCGGCGCGAAGCGCAGGAACCGCGTCCACAGGACGAACGCCATCGGCGCCGCCCCCATCGGCGCCCCGGGGTGACCCGAGTTCGCCTTCTGGACCGCGTCGATGGACAGCGTCCGGATCGTCGTGATCGCGAGGCGCTCGACCTCGGGGGTCATCGTGCGGGTCGTGCTCGTCGCTACCGCCACGCGGAGATCGTATCAACGGAGGTTGCACGAAGGCGCCCGGCCCGGGCCCCGTCGCTACCATCCGTCTCGTGACAGGCCCGTCTCGCAGGCCCCGGGTCCTCGTCGTCGGCGACCTCGTCCTCGATGTCGTCCTCGTCGCCGCCCGATCCGTTGAGACCGGCACCGACGTCCCCGGTCGCGTCGAGATCCGCCAGGGCGGCTCGGCGGCCACCACGGCCCGCTGGCTCGGCCGCCTCGGGGTGGCCTCGCAGCTCGCCTGCTCGATCGGCCGCGACGGCGCCGGGCGCTCGCTCGTCCTGCAGCTCGAGCGCGACGGGGTGACGGTGCACGCTCGCCGGATCGCCGGGTCCCGGACGGGCCGGATCGGCGTCCTCGTGGCGCCCGGAGGCGAGCGCTCGTTCATCCAGGATCGTCGCTCGGCCGAGCTCCTCGAGCCCGACGACCTCCGGCCCGAGTGGTTCGCCGTGGACCTCGTCCACCTGCCGGTCTACTCCCTGCTGGGCGAGCACCTCGCGAGGACGGGGCGGCGGGCGATCGAGCTGGCGCGAGGGGCCGGCGCCCTGGTCTCGCTCGACCTGGCCTCGATCGGGCCGCTGCTCGCGACCGGTCGGCGCGCCGCGCGCGAGCTCATCGCCGGCGCCGCGCCGAACCTGCTCTTCGCGACCGAGGCTGAGGCCGTGGCGTTCCTCGGCCGCCACGCCGCCGATGGGCTCCTGGAGTTCGCCGACGTGGTCGTCATCAAGCGCGGCGAGCGGGGGGCTCGCGTCCTCGCGCGGCCGCCCGCCGGATCCGGGACCGGCGCTCCCGGGGCGGCCGGCGGCGACGGCGGTGCGGCCGCGATCCCGCCGCTGGCGTTCGACGTCGCGACGCCGGCCATCACCGCCAGCGACACGACGGGCGCGGGCGACGCCTTCGACGCCGGGTTCATCGCCGGCTGGCTGACCGCGAGGTTCGATGGCCGGCCCGCCGCCGACGCGCTCCATCGGGCGACGCTCGCCGGCCACCGCGCCGCGGCACGCCAGCTCGCGGCACCGCGCCCCGAGCTCCCGCCGGGATGACGTCCCGCCCGGCAATGACTTCAGACTCCGCGCTCGCCGCCGCCGGACTCGTGGATCGGCTGGCGATCCACCCGGAGGTCGCCGCGGCGCTGCGGGCGGGCCGGCCGGTCGTGGCTCTCGAGTCGACGCTCATCAGCCACGGCCTCCCGTACCCCGCCAATCTCCAGGTCGCGCAGGATTCGGAGGCAGCGATCCGCGAGGGTGGGGCGGTGCCGGCGACGGTCGCGGTCCGCGACGGCCGGCTCCTCGTCGGCGTCGACGAGGCTGACCTGGCGAAGTTCGCGAGGCTCCCGGCCGGCTCGGTGGTGAAGGCGTCGCGACCGAGCCTGGCGGCGGCCCTCGCCCGCAGGGGTTGGGCCGGGACGACGGTCTCCACCACGATGCTCGCGGCCCACGCCGCCGGGATCCGCGTCTTCGCGACGGGCGGCATCGGCGGCGTCCACCGTGGCGCTCGCTTTGACGTGTCATCCGACCTCGACGAGCTGGCGCGGACCCCGGTCGCGGTCGTCTGCGCCGGCCCGAAGTCGATCCTCGACGTGGCCGCCACGATCGAGGTCCTCGAGACGCGCGGCGTGCCCGTCGTCAGCCTCGCCTGGCCCGAGGTCGCGGGTTTCACGGCCCGAGGCTCGGGGGTCGCCGCGCCGATCGTCGCGGCCGACGCTGCGGACCTGGCCCGGATCGTCTCGACGCATCTGGGCCTCGGCCTCGGGAGCGGCGTGCTCGTGACCGTCCCGTTGCCCGCCGAGGACGCCCTGCCGGACGCCGTCGCCCGCCAGTCCATCGAGCGAGCGGTGGCCGACGCCGACGCGGCCGGGGTCCACGGGCCGGCGCTGACCCCGTGGCTCCTCACGCGCATCGCCGAGCTGACCGATGGCGCCTCGGTCCGCGCGAACACCGCCCTGATCGTGAACAACGCCCGGGTCGGCGCGCGTCTCGCCCGGGACCTCCTCGAGCGCGCGTAGCAGCCCGCCGCCCAGCGTCACCCTCGCCGACCGCCGAGCTCGCGGCCACGTCGCTCGTGCTCGTCGGATGCCGTTCGAGGCCATTCCAGCCCGCAGTACACTCGCCGCGATGCGTATCTACGACGGCAGCCCGCGCCAGGACTTCGAAGAGGTCCTGCGGTCGATCGGCGCCCACCTCGACGAGGCCGGGATGCGCGAGATCCTGCTCCTCGAGACGGAGGATGGTTTCCTCGTCCAGGGACTCGCGATCGAGGGCACCGGGACGTGGTCGGAGGCGATGGCCCTGGTCAAGAAGTCGACCCTGGTGCTGCGCGACGACGAGATCTCGACCTTCATGGACGAGGCGACCGCGCACCGCGGCGAGGGCAAGAGCCAGGACCCCGACAAGTACCAGTCGGCGCTGCGTGTCATCGGCCGCTATCTCGACGAGCGGCGGCCCCGCGACATCTTCTTCTTCGAGCAGGACGGCGCCTACGTGCTCCGTCTCCTCCTGACCCACCAGACCGGCACCCGCCACGAGCTCATCGAGTTCACGCGCGACGACATCGCCGAGATGGTCGCTCGGGCGCCGGCGCTCCGGACCACGACGGGCCTCCAGGCACGGCTCGGCGCGACGCCCCCGCCAAGCACTCGCGGCTGACGTCGGCTCCGGCCACCAAGAGCGGTTCGGCTGCCCACCGGACCGGCAACCAGGGAGACAACCGATGCGGATCCTCAAGACCCTCGCCGTCGCGCTCGGCATCCTGCTCGCGGCGATCCTGGTCATCCCGCTGCTCGTCCTCGCGGGCCTGTTCGTCTGGCTCAAGCTGACCGAGGAGGACGACGAGGAGACGCTCGAGCTCGAGCCGGACGTCTGAGCGGGTCGGTCCCGGCGCCCGCGAGCGCCGACGCGGCGACGGGCGCCGGTACGGCGTCGGGTGCCGACGCGGCTAGGGGCGCCGACGTCGCCACGAGCACAGACCGGGTGGTCCCGAGCGCGCGCGAGCAGCGGATCGCGGAAGCGGGCGTCCTCGCCGTCGTCGTCTTCTGGGCCGCGAACTTCATCGTCGTCAAGGCGGCCAACCAGCAGATCCCACCGCTCGCGTTCGCGTTCCTGCGCTTCTCGCTCGCGGCTGCGGTCCTCCTCGTCGGCCTGCGCCTCCGCGAGGGCACGATCCGGATGCCCCGCGGCGACCTCCTCCAGATCCTCGGCCTCGGAGCGCTGGGCTTCGGGATCTACCAGATCCTCTGGGCGACGGCCCTCCAGACGATCCCCGCCGGCACCTCCGCATTCCTCATCGCCGCGACTCCCGTCCTGACCGCGCTCCTGGCCGTCGTCGCGGGTTCGGACGTCCTGACCCGGGGCAAGCTCCTGGGCAGCCTCGTGTCGTTCGCGGGCGTCGCGATCGTCGTCGCCGGCGGCGCCGGGCTCGTCCTCGACCAATCGCTGGGGGGTGACCTCCTCACCCTCGTCGCCGCGGTCTGCTGGTCGATCTACACGGCCTTCGGGGCCCCCGTCCTGCGACGCCACTCGCCGCTGCGCACGACGGCCTGGGCGATGGTCGGCGGATCAGTCGTGCTGGCCCTACCCGGCCTGTGGCAGGGTCTGGGCGCGTCCTGGGCGGCCGTCCAGCCGGGGGCGTGGGTCGGCCTGCTCTACTCGAGCCTCATCCCGGCGGGGATCGCCAATGTCATCGTCTTCCACGGCATCCGGCTGCTCGGCCCCACGCGCATCACCGCCTGGCAGTTCCTGGTCCCCTTCGTGGCCGTGGTCATCGCGTTCGTCGCCCTCGGCGAGCCGATCCAGGCCGCGGAGCTGCTCGGCGGGCTCGTCATCATCCTCGGCGTCGCGATGACGCGGTCGACCGGGCCGGGTCGCGTCGCGGACGCGATCCGGGCGCGCATCCTGCCGGCCGAATGAGTGACGTTCGAGGCCGTCGGGTGGGCCTCCGCGAGATCGCCCTGGATCCGGCGGCGCTCGGGCTCGGACCGACCGATGCCCTCGAGGTCGCGCCGACGGTCCTGCTCGGCCGAGCGTGCCTGCGCCTCCCGGACACCTTCCGAAGCCCGGTCATCCCCGCGCTCGAGCTCCGCGATGGCGCCATCGAGGCCGATCTCCTCGTGCCGGCCGAGCGGTCGTTCCACGGGCTGCAGTGGCACGCCCGAGGCGACGATGCCGAGACGTTCTTCGTCCGGCCCCACCAGGTCGGGAACCCGGACGCGATCCAGTACACGCCGGTCAGCCACGGGATCTCGAGCTGGCAGCTCTACCACGGCCCCGGCTTCTGGGCGCCGATCTCGTTCCCGGTCGGGGCGTGGTTCACGCTCCGGGTCGCCTTCGCCGCCGAACGGGCGGAGGTCTTCGTCGGCGATCTCGAACGACCGGCGCTCGCCATCGGACGGCTGCGGCATGGCGCGGTGAACGGCGGGATCGGGCTGCTGGTCGGCGGCCCCGGCCTGCACGTGGCGCGCCTGGCGTGGTCGGCGATCCCGCCGCCGTTCGTGGACGCCGCGCCCTTTCCCGAGCCCGAGATCCCGGGCAGGGTCGCACGCTGGGAGGTCTCGGATCCGTTCGCGGAGTCAAGGGTCGCCGCCGCGACGGAGCTCCCGGCGGCGATCGTCGCCGAACGACGCTGGAGCCCGCTGGCCGCCGAGCCCTCCGGACTCGCGGACCTCGGCCGGGTCAACGGCATCGTCGGCGATCGCAACACCGTCCTGGCCCGTGCGACGATCGAGTCGTCCGCCGCGGCGGTCAGGCCGCTGGCGTTCGGGTTCAGCGATCGGGCCTCGGTCTTCCTCAACGGCCGCCGGCTGTTCCGCGGCGACGACGCCTACCGCAGTCGCGACTACCGGTTCCTCGGCAGCATCGGCTACTGGTACACCCTCGACCTGGCCCTCGCCCCGGGCCGCAACGACCTGGTGTTCGCGGTCTCCGAGGACTTCGGGGGCTGGGGCGTCATGGCGCGGCTCCTGGACTAGCAGCCGTCTGCGACGCGGATCGCGCGGCGCCGCTGAGGGTCAGGCGCGCCACGCCTCCCAGCGGGCGAACTCCTCGAACGGCACCCAGCCCCGCCTGAGGCTCGGCGACCGGACGTCCGGCAACGGACGCCCGACCGGCATGACCCCGATCGGCGCGAACTCGTCGGGGATTCCCAGGTAGCTCTTCAGCGCTGCGATGCCATCGGCGTCCGCCCCGATGAACCCGCACCCGAGGCCCGCGTCGACCGCGGCCAGCATGACGGTCTGCATCGTCGCGCCGACGTCGACCCACCAGTAGGGGATCGGCCAGTCGATCTCCGCGCCATCCTCCCGGAGCTTGTCCGGCTCGCGGTAGCGGCGGTGGTAGACCGCCTCGGAGACGCACGGGATGAACTGGGCCGCGCACTCCGAGACCCACCGGCCAAAGACAGGCGCGTACTCATCCTCGCCGTAGATCCGGGCGACCTCGCGCCGCCGCTCCCGCTCGGTCACCACGACCAGCCGCTGGCCCTGGCTGAATCCCGCTGACGGTGTGCGCTGGGCGAGGCGCGCGATCCGCTCGATGACGGCTCGCTCGACGCCGCCCTCCTCGAACCGCCGGACCGCCCGGCGCTTCATCACCACCTCGGCAAACTCCACGGGCTCCTCCTCCATGCCGTTTGGACCATGACCGCCGGTCGCTCTCAACGAAGATAGAAACATCCCGGCATCTCCACGCACCAAGGTTGGTGAATCCTCGGTGACCGTGGAGGAGGAGGCGTTTGGACCCGCGACTGGTCGAGCGAGCCCGGAGCGGCGACCGCGACGCCTACGAGGCGCTGGCGCGCCGCAGCGTCGACCGCCTCCACGCGGTCGCGTACGGGATCACGCGCGACCCGGATCGAGCTGCCGATGCGGTCCAGCAGGCTCTCGTCGAGATGTGGCGGGACCTGCCGAGCCTGCGTGACGTGACGCGCTTCGAGGGCTGGTCCTACCGGTTGGTCGTCCATGCGAGCCTCCAGGAGCTTCGCCGCCGCGTTCGGGTGCGGCCGCTGTCCATCGACTCGCCGGCCGACGATCGAGACGTCGCGGCAGATGTCGCGTTACGAGACCAGCTCGAGCGTGGTCTCGCGGCCCTGACCCCGGACCACCGCGCCGTCGTGGTGCTGCGTCACCTCGTCGGCCTCTCGATCGACGAGATCGCGGACGTCCTCGGGATCCCGCGGGGCACCGCGGCCTCACGTCTCCACCATGCGACGAGCGCGCTGCGGGCGGCGATCGAGGCGGGCAATCGGCCCGTCCTCGCAGGAGGGCAGCAGGCATGATCGATCCGCTGCTCGACGGCCAGCTCCGCGATCTCCTCCGACATGTCCCCCAGGTAGCCCCGGCCGTCGTCGATCAGGCGATCGAGGAAGCCCGGGGCGTCGCCCAGCGCCGCCCGCGGTTCGCGCGGCTCGACCCGCGGGCCTGGCCGCCGCAGGCTCGCTCGATCGCCGATCCGGGCGTCCGCCGGTCGGCGCGCCTCATCCTGGTCCTCGCGCTCGTGGCGCTCCTGGCCGTCGCCGTGGTCGGCGTGGGGTCCCGTCTGCTGACCGACCGCCCGAGTCTCCATGCATCGCTCACGTCGGCCGGCGCGCTGCGGACCGTCGTGCGCGCGCCCCGGCTCACCGCCCTGGCGAACGGGCGCCTTCTCGTCATCGGTCAGAGTGGCTCGAGAAGCTATGCGCTCCTGTTCGACCCCGCGACGGGGGCGTCATCGGGCGGAGGCAGCTTCGGACCACCGTTCAGCGGTGCGCCCGGCGCGGAGGGCCTGCCGGATGGGCGAGTCGTGGTCATCGGCCCGCTGGAGGATGTCGCGGGCAACGTGGGTCCCTCGGCCTTGGGGTGGCTGGACATCTCGACCGGCGACGTGACCGTCGTGGCCCGGATGCACGAGAGCAGGTTCGCTCCCGCGAACGCGTTCCTCCCGGACGGGCGGGTGGTGATCGCCGGTGGCATGCTGGCGCCTGGCCCGCAGTCCCAGGGGGAATCACCCGTGTACTTGGCCTCGGTCGAGGTCTTCGACCCCCGGACCGCCGCCTTCTCGGGGCTGCCACCGCTCCCGCAGCCTCGCTTCCGGTCGTCGATGGTCGTTCTCGACGACGGCACGCTCCTGATCGCCGGCGGTTGGGGGCCCACGGGTCAGGAAGCCCTCGACGTCGACGTGTACGACCCGACGACCGGCCAGTCCACGGTCGTCGGCGCCATCGGGCCGGGTCGGGGCATCGCAGCCGGGCCGCCGCTGCGTCTCGCCGACGGCAGCGTCCTCATCCCGGGCGGTCCGATCAGGGGGGCCGGGTGCCCGAATGTCGACGGTCCCCAGGCGATGTACCGCTTCGATCCCGTGACGCGGCAGGTGACATCCCTCGCTTCGATGCCGCACGCCGGTGAGCAGGCTGTGGCGCTGGCGGACGGTCGTGTCTTGGTGTTCGGCGTCCATGGAGCCGTCCCGGGCGGTTGCGGGAGCGGTGCGGCGCCGATCCTGGCGCCGTGGATCGGCGTCTATGACCCGACCTCCGGGGTCACCGTGGAGACGACCGACCCGACGACCGGCACCGGGAGCCTCGAGGTAACGGTTGCTCGCATGTACGAATCGGGCGCGCTCCTCCCCGATGGCCGGGTCGCCCTCATCGCCGACGACTCCGACAACCCGGTCCCGAACCCGGTCGACCTGTTGCGACTGACGAACTGACGCGGTCTCGGGCCACGTCGCTGACTCAGCGGGAGCCGTCCACGGGAGACGGTCCGGGCCTCTGAACGTTTCGCCCGCCGCGCACACTCATTGAGGGCGAGCGTCGACCCTGGCGCTCGAACCGGAGGGGTGGGAGTGCGAGACGCCGTCGAGCGCGCGATGCGCGGCGACCGCGAGGCGTTCGGGCTGCTGGTCGGCCAGACCAGCGACCGGCTGTACGCGATCGCCACGCGGATCCTGCGCGACGCCGATCTTGCCGAGGACGCCCTGCAGGGCGCCCTCATCACCGCCTGGCGTGAGCTTCCGCGGTTGCGCGACCCGGACCGGTTCGATGCCTGGCTCAACCGGTTGTTGACCCACGCCGCGATCGACGAGGCGAGACGTCGCCGTCGACGGGTGATCGAGGTCGAGCTCGGCCCCCTCGACGCCCCGATCGCGGATCCGATCCACGGACTGTTCGA
>DATEZX010000018.1:0-4251 GCA_035255225.1 Candidatus Limnocylindrales bacterium | reverse complement strand
CGCGAGCCGGCGGTGCACTGGCCGCCCGCGACGGAGACGAGGTCCTTGAGCCCGACGGGCAGGCCAAGCAGCGGGTGCAGGCGATCGAACGCTCCCCGTCCCTCCGCCCGGGCGGCCGCCAGGATGGCGTCGGCACCATCGGCCTGCCGGAGGGCGCCCTCCCGATCGATCAACAGCCAGGCGTTGAGCCCACGGTTGTCTCGCTCGGCGACGGCGAGGTGAGCCTCGGTGATCTCGCGCGATGAAGTCGCGCCCGCCCGCAGGTGGGCTGCCAGCTCGTGGCCGGTCGCCCGGGTCAGGTCGTGGTCGATCGTGGCCATGCCGTTGCCGACCGGGTCAACCCGCGTCGCCGCCGAGGATCGGCGGCACGACGACGAAGTCGTCCTGACGAGCGGGCGCGTTGCCGAGGACCGCCTCCTGCGGCAGGGAGGGCGCGGCGGCGTCGTCGCGGAGGATGTTCTCGAGCTCGATCGTCTGGGCGGTCGGCGGGATGGCCTCGGTGTCGAGCTCGGCGAGCTTGGCGTACTGGTCCAGGATGTGGTTGAGCTGGCCCTGAAACCGGTCGAGCTCGGCGTCGGTCAGGCCGAGGCGAGCGAGGAACGCGACATGCTCGACGTCGGAGCGGCTGAGTCCGGCCACCCGCGGATGATGGCACGCACGCTGCGATCGCGGCCCGTCAGCTCGAGGCGGCGTGGACCACCGTGTAGAAGCTGACGAGCGCCACGGACAGCTGGACACAGAGCGCGACGGCGTAGACGGCCACTGACGCCAGGGCAACGGCATTGGCGGCGAACAGCAGCCACGCCAGCGGGCCGAGGAGGAACAGGAGCTGGCCGCTCCGGGTGCGAATCGCGTCGGTCCTGAGGAACTGGCGGGCCCGCGTGACGACGACCCAGCCGGCGTAGACGGTGACGAGGGCGCTCGATAGAACGACGGCCGTGCGAGCGTCGCCGAACCACGCGAAGGCGATCACCGGAAGCAGGCTCTCGAACAGGACGTTGAAGCTCGTCGAGACGATCGCTCGCTGCCGGATCCGCTGGTCGGGGTTCCACGAGCCGCCGGGCGGGGTCAGGGCGGAGGTCACGGCGGTGAACCCGGCGATCACGACGGCGATCTGGGCGATCCCGAGGAGCAGGCCTTCGCTCGGCACGGAGGCATGCTAGCCGGGGCCGTGCCCGCCGACCGGCCGATGTCACGGTGGATCCTGGATCCCGCTGACTGCCCGCGAGGCCTCCCCGGTCTGCGCGCGAGTGGCTCGGATGGCCGACATCGCGCCCGGTTCCGTGGAGGACCTTCGTCGCCTCGTTCACTCAGGGGCTGAACAGCCTCCAGTGCCCCTCGGAGACGACTTCGACGGCGCCGTCGACCACCTTGATCGCGGTCTGGTCGTCGATCGCGTACCCGGGTACCCGCAGTCCGGTGGCCCATCGTTCCGCGTCGGCCATGGAGTTCTCCGCCAGGTCCGGGTGATCCAGGTGCGGGAACATCGCGAACTCGACCATTCCCAGCGCGCTGTCGCCGCCGCTGGGCGGCTTCCAGCCGGCGAACTCCTCCCCGACGTGGGGGACCATCACCAGGCTCCCACCGCTCACTCCCACCCAGACCGTCTCGCCCAGCGACGGCAGGACGTCCGCCAGCCCGGACTGCCGCACCCAGTGCGCCAGGTACAGGGACTCGCCACCGCCGACCAGGAGGGCGTCGGTCTCCCTGACCACGGGGACCCACAGCGACCTGTCGATGCTGGGCAGCGCGGTGAGCTCCAGCACTCCGAGGGACTTCCAGCCCAGCTCGCACAAGGGGGTCGCGGCTCGTCCGCTGATGATCCGCCAGGCCATGCCAGCGCCGCCCGGGAACGCGTACGCGGCGGTGGGGATGCAGAGGGCGCTCGACTCGGCAATCGGCTTGCCCAAGAGGTCCACCAGCGCGTTGTGGATGCTCGTGTTCTTGATGCCACCGGAGGTGAGCAGGAGCTTCATCGCTCGACCTTACTGAAGTCACTCGACCCGCGCTCGCCCGCGGAGGTCTTCTCGTAGGTCACGCGGTACCAGTGGGCGCTCGCATCGGGACGGCCGATCCCCGGCAATGAGAATGTCTCAACGGCCGCGACGAGGTATCCCCGCTCCCGGAACGACGCCGCCTCCGCCTCCACACGAGCAGGCTGTCTCGCCCGTACTCGCGAACGATCACATCAACCATTCCGCCGCCTCGCTCGACGTGACCGAATGTCATGTTTCGGTCGGTAGGCGGATCACATCAGCGAGCCTCTCCCTCAGGTCGCTGACGAGCTCGGCGACGCGTGCCGGGTCGGCGCGGGGAGCGGCCTCGTCGCTGGCGTCCCAGGCCACGTCGGGCGGGGTCCCGCGGTGGCGGCAGAACACGTGCTCGTGGAAGTGGGCGATGCCGCGTCCAATGACCGCCGCGAACACGAACTCCGGATCGACACTGAAGCGGAGCGCCGCTGCGAGCCGGGTGCGAAGACGACCGAGCGCCGCGGCCTCGTCGTCGGTGAGATCGCCGAGGTACGCCACGTGCCGATCGCTCTCGATGTACAGGTAGCCGAGGCTGGCGAGCCCGGACTCGTCCGGTGGGGCGTGGTACACCCAGAAGCCCCCGCCGACCCCGACGAGCTGGGTGGCCCTGCGACCATCGCCTCGGTGCGCCCGGCAGATGTCACAGGTATCGGGCGTCAGCGGCGTCGGACTCGGCAATCTCGATCTCGTCCGCCCCATCCTGGTTCGCTCGACGTTACGTCACGACGCCCCGCGCGCCTCGGACGTGGCGAGGGCGCGCTCAGCCTGGGCGAGGTGGATGCGATCGTGGCCGGCGAGCAGCCGGAACATGAGCTCGTAACTCTCGCGGCCGCGCTCTCGATGCATGCCGACCCGCGCGCGTTCGACGCTGGACGAGCGTCGCCAGAGGGCGAGGTTGGCCATTCGCAGCGTCGAGAAGAGGGTCAAGAGCTCGTCGGGATCGTCGTCGTTGTGGCGTAACCCATCGACCCACAGGTCCTGGTCGTAGCCGATGAGCTCCGGCTCGTCGTGGGCCAGGACCCACCGGTATCGGGCGCTCATGACGGTCTCGGCATCGACGATGTGGCCGACGCACTCCAGGACCGACCACTCGCGTGGCGCGGGCCGCGTTCGGAGGTCGTCGCCTGCCGCGGTGAGCAGTCGGCGGACCCGATCCGGCGTCCCGGCCTGCACCTCGGCCGGGTCGTCGTCTCCGAGCGCTGCCAGGAGCATGTCCTGGTAGGCCTTCGCCTCGTTGACCGGATCAGGAGCGGTCATTCGGTTGCTCGAATCATGATCCAGCGCCTCCCTGTTCTGAGGTGTCGCCCGCGACCAGGCGTCGGAAGCCCTCGGCGTCGACGATCGGGATCCCGAGCTCCTCCGCCTTGGCCAGCTTGCTGCCGGCGCCTGGACCGGCGGCCACGTAGTCGGTCTTCTTCGAGACCGAGCCCGCCGGCTTGCCCCCGGCGGCCCGAATGGCGGCCTCCGCCTCCTCGCGGCTGAAGCCTTCGAGCGTGCCGGTCACGACCACGGTCTTGCCGGCCAGCGGCCCGCCGGCCGCCGTCTCCGCCGCGGCGCGTGGCGCCGGCAGCTCTGCCTCGACGCCGGCCTCGTCGAGGTCGCGCAGCACGCCCTCCCCCGCCCCGCCGGGCCCGAACCACCCCGCGAGCGCGGCAGAGACCGTCGGACCCACACCCTCGACCTCGGCGAACCGCTCGGGGGCGTCGCTGGCGATCTGCAGGAGGCGGTCGCCGGCCGCCGTGAGCCAGCCACGACCCGCCGGGCGGTCGACCTCCGCCACGAGCCAGGGCGCGAGCTCGATCGCGGTCGTCCAGCCGACCTGCGGGATCCCGAGGGCGGCGATGATCCGCTCGAGCGGCCGACGCCTGGCCTTCTGGATGTTGCGATGGAGGTTCTCGGCGCTCTTCCGGCCGAACCGGTCCAGTCCCTCGAGGTCCTCGACCGAGAGCCGGAAGAAGTCGCCTCGCTGCTTCACGAGCCCGGTCTGGAGGAGCTGCTCCAGCGTCCGCCAGCCGGCGCCCTCGATGTCCATGCCGCCGACGAAGTTCCCGAACTCCTGGCTGACACGCGCAGGGCAGGCGGGGTTCGGGCAGTAGTGGCGGACCGCACCCTCGTCGCGGGCGATCGGCGTGCCACAGACTGGGCAGGTCGCCGGCATGTCCCACTCGCGCTCCGCGCCGGTCCGGTGCTCGACGATCGGTCGCACGACCTCCGGGATGAC
>DATEZX010000017.1:0-4231 GCA_035255225.1 Candidatus Limnocylindrales bacterium | reverse complement strand
GGCTAGCGACCGGCGATCAGGCCCCGATCGAGAGCGTCGAGCGACGCCGCGCCGAGGATCGCGAGGGCGATGCCGATCTCCTCGCGCAGGATCGCCGTGACCCGCTCGAGGCCCGCGGCGCCGGCGGCCGCGAGGGCCCAGTAGTAGGGCCGCCCGACGAGCACGCCGGTCGCGCCGAGGCACAGCGCGGCGACGACGTCGAGGCCGCGCCGGATGCCGCCGTCGACCCAGACCTCGGCCCGACCCGCGACGGCGTCGACGATCGGCTCGAGGGCGTTCGCGGTCGCGATCGAGCGGTCGAGCTGCCGTGCCCCGTGGTTCGAGACGCAGATGCCGGCGACCCCGGCCTCGGCCGCGATCCGGGCGTCGTCCGGCGAGAGGATGCCCTTGAGCACGACGGGCAGGCTCGTCCAGCCGCGGATGCGCTCGATCGTCGCCCAGGTCAGGCCGAGCGCGGCCTGGCTGTCGAGGCCGCGATAGCGGCTCTCCCGGGCGCCCGCGGGGGCATCGACGTGGGGCATCGGCGGCAGGCTGAAGCCCGACCGGCGATCGCGTTCGCGATAGCCGAGCAGGGGCAGGTCGACGGTCACCACGAGCACCCGGTAGCCCGACGCCTCGGCCCGCTCGACGAGCGACCGGCTGTACTCGAGGCTGCCGACGAGGTACAGCTGGAACCACCGCTCGGCCTCCGGGGCGGCCGCGGCCACCTCCTCGATCGTCCGGGACGACGAGGTCGAGAGGCAATATGGGATCCCCGACGCGGCGGCGCCCCTGATGGCCTCCAGCTCGGCCTCCGGATGCGCCAGCTCCTGGGCCGCCATCGGTGCGACGGCGATCGGCAAGGGGGCCTGGCGGCCGAGGAACGACCCGCTCGAATCGATGTGCCGGACGTCCGTCAGGACCCGCGGCACGAAGCGGAGGGTCCGCCAGGCGGCCTCGTTCTCAGCGAGCGTGATCTCGTCCCACGCGCCACCCGCGACGTAGTCGTACGCCGGGCCGGCCATCCGCTCCCGGGCGAGCGGTTCGAACTCGGCGAGGGTCAGGATCCGGTCGAGTGCGACCGCCGGTGCGAGCTTGGGCATCCTTCCGGATGCTAGCGAGTCGGCGTCAGGGCCCGGCGGTCAGCTGGGACGCCTCCCGGAAGGTCCAGTCCTCCGAGGACCCGTCGTACTCGTAGACGGAGATGCTGGCCGGGCGCACGTCGCCGTTCGCGTCGAAGCTCAGCCGACCGAGGGCCGTCGTGTAGACGGTCCCAGGCGTGGTGACCGCGGCCCGGAGCGCCTCGCGCCAGTCCGCCGGGCCCGCCGACGGCGGCAATGTGAGCTGCTGCAGCGCCGCCAGGATCACCTCGGCGCAGGCGTAGCCGGCGACGGCATACGGCGCGGGCGGCGCCTGGAACGCGGTCCGGTAGTGGGCCACGAATGCCGGCCAGCCGTCGGAAGCGAGGTTCGCCGGGAAGACCGCGAACGCATGCGCGGCACGCTCGCCGGCGAGGTTCAGGAACGACCCGGGCTCCGAGCGCGGGCCGTCGAGGAGCGAGTCGAGGCCCACGAACGGCAGGGTGAGGGCTGGCGGGGACAGGAGATCGAGGAGGCGCCCGGCGCCGTCGCCCTTGCCACCATCGAAGATGGCCTCCGGTCGGAGCGCCTCGATCTCCGCGGCGATCCGCGCGACGTCGTCGGCGGTGGACAGCCGGGCATCGCCCAGGACCGTTCCGCCGAGCCCCTCGAAGTGCTGGATGAACAGCGTCCCAGGGTCCTCTGGGCCCGCGCCACCCGCGTAGATGACGTAAGCCGTGCGCTTGCCGAGGCTGCCCAGGACGAATCGGGCGGCGCCCTCCGCCAGCATGTCGTCGGTCGTCGCGACCCGGACGTAGTTGGGCCGGTCCGGCCGCGAGCGGAGCGCGGCGGCCGCCTGCCCGATCGTGAGGCCGGGCGCGGTGTTCGACGGGCTGCATTCGAGGACTCCGGCCGCGTTCGTGACCGGGATCTCGGCGGCGGCGACCGGCGAGTTGTACGGCCCGATGACGGCCACGTTCCGCGCGTCGCCGGCCACGACCCGCATGTTGTCCGCGCCGCGTGCGCCGTCCGGCGACCCGGCGACGGCATCGTTGAAGACGCCGTCCGGCGGAATCTCGATGCTGAACAGGGGCCCGCCGCCGGCCGGCGTCCGGACGGCGAGCTGGATGGCGTTGAGGACCGTGTCGGTGCCCGGCTCGGCGCCGCCGAGCGGCAGGTCGACGGCGAGCCGGAGGGCGAGCGGAGCCCGAGTCGGGCCGCCTGCCAGCAGGGCGATCGCGAGGAAGAGCAGGACCAGCACGCCCGCGAGCAGACCGACCCGGAGGAGCTGCCGCCGCCGAAGCGCCGCCCGGTCGGCGCCTCCCAGGCGCGCGACGAGCTCGGCCGTCATCTCCTGCGAGGTCCACGCCCTCGACGCGACCTCCTCGGCGCGTTCCTCCATGACGGCGCGGAGGCGGACCTCGAGCAGCTCGTCGCCGAAGGCGCGGCTCATCGAACGTCCTCCGCAAGCTGGAACTGCAGCTGGCGGCGGGCCAGCCTGAGGCGCGACCGGACGGTCTCGAGCGGGGCGCCCACGATCTCGGCGGTCTCCTGGACCGAGTAGCCGAGGTAGAGATGGAGCGCGACGACCGCACGCTGGGCGGCCGGCAGCGCCTCGAACGCCCGCCGCAGGGCGACCCGCGTCTCGGCCGTGGAGCCGGCTTCGTCACGCCGTCGACTCATCGCGATCTCGATGTCATCGGGGTCTCGCAGGAACCGGGCGACGAGCGACCGCTTGTCGCGGCCGAGGCGGATCGCCTCGCGGACGACGATGCGGTCCAGCCAGGCGGCGAGGCTCGCCGGGTCCAGCAGGTCCTGGCGATGTCGCCAGGCCCGCTCGAGGCCCGCCTGCACGGCGTCCTCGGAGTCGATCGCGTCGCGACAGATGAGGCCGGCGAGACGGATGAGGCGCGGGTAGTGGGCGTCGACGAAGGCGGCGATCTCGGCCTCGAATGCAACACCGGCAGCGCGGACGTCGGAGGCGGCCGCGCGCGACCCCGTCATCCGACTCGGATCGCCCCGTCAGCCATCACGCCCCGTCAGCCATCCCGCCCAGCCAGCCCTCACGCCCAGATAGACCGCTCGACAGCGGCATCCGGGTCAACCTGACCCGGTGCCGGAGTTTGACCCATCCGCGTCGTTCGCCCGGTCTATGACAACCAGGACGTCCGGCGCCTGAGGCCGGGCTCGCGTCCTCGGCCTGGGAGGAACGGACATGAAGCGTCTCGGCTTGGTCGTGGCGGCTGCCCTGTTGGGCGCGATGATCGCGGCGCCCGCGGTGGACGCGGCGCCCTCGACCGGCTTCACCGGGAGCTGGGTCGGGATCGACCCGGTGGATGGCAGCACGCAGCACCTGTACATCCAGGGCGGCGCGAACGTCCAGGTCCTCTACGTCGACGAGTTCGGCACCGTCTGTGCGCGCATCGGCGCGCCGACGACGGTCTTCACCGGCGTCCTCACCGGCTCGGTCTTCAACGGCGACGTCATGGTGGCCACGTTCAAGGCAGCGGGCTGCGGCCCGAAGATCCTGCTGTCGGGCTCCGACAAGTTCTCGTGGATCTTCCTGTACGACTCGTCGACCGACACGCTGTTCGGCGCGATCAACGACGGGCCGACGACCTGGTCCCGGGCCTGAGGTCCGCGATCACATCACGCCGGGCCGAGCGGTCGGCTCAGCCGACGAGCTCGAGCGCCGCGATCGACGCCAGCAGCGTCTTGCGGCCGACCTGGGGGTCACGGAACGCGACCGTGACCTCCTCGTCGCTCCGGGTGAGCTTCGACGTCACGACGATGCCATCGCCCCAGCGGGCGTGTCGCACGCGATCGCCGTCGCGGTAGCGGCGCTCGCCGGGGACGATCGGCCGATCGACTGCGGGTCGCCGGCGCCCCGGAGCCCGCGCTGACGCAGCGCTGCCGTCCTCGTCGTATCCGGGATGGCCGCCGTCCGCGTCCGCGCCAGCCCCATCGTCGAGTCCTTCCTCGTCCCACGAGCCGAAGCGCGGTCGGAGCGAGCCCGACCGTGCGCCCGCCGCGAACGCCTCCCGCTTCGCGGCGAGGTCCCGGGACGGCCGGAACGCCTCGCCGGCCCTCGGGCCACCGGGCCGCCCGCTGCCCTCCCGGAAGGCGGCGCCGGCCGGCCGGATCGAGCGGCCGAACCGGGTCGCGCCCCGGCC
>DATEZX010000016.1:0-10266 GCA_035255225.1 Candidatus Limnocylindrales bacterium | reverse complement strand
AGCAGCACGGCCTGGGTCGAGTACGAGATGAGCGACGAGGCCGACGCCCCGACGATCCCGAGGCGTGGAATGAGAATCAGGTTCGCGGCCAGATTGACGAGCATGCTGACGATCGCGGCGGCCGTCACCGGTCCCGGCCGCCCAAGGCCGGCGACGTAGCTCGAGAGGACCTTCGAGACGGTCAGCGACACCACGGCCGGCAGGATCACGAGAAAGGCCGGCATCGAGCCTTCGAAGTCGGGCAGCAGCAGCCGGAGCGCGGCGTAGGTCGCCGGAATGAGGACGACCCCGGCGACCAGCGTCGCCAACAGGGTGAACCGAGTCACGCGGACGGCATGGCGATCCGCGTCTGCTCGCTGCGCGCCAACGACCGTGGGGTAGAGGACGGTCGAGATCGAGTCCGGGATGTAGAAGAGCATCTCGGCGAAGTTGACGGCGACTCCGTACAGCCCGATCTGCGCGGTTGGGATGGCGAACGCGCCAAGCAGCAACACGTCCTGGCGGTAGCTGAAATAGCTGGGGACGAGCGACGGGTACAGTCGGAGGGCGTAGCTGATCACCTCACGCGGGCGATGTCGGTCACGACCTCCCGGGGTCGTTGCCGCGTCGCCGCTGGCCGACCGCGCTGTCTCGACCGTATCCGCGCCTCCATCCCTGACGGCTCGGTCCGAGCCGACCGCGAATCCGACCTCGCGAAGGACCAGCGCGGCCCCGACGGCCTGCGACGCGACGACGGCCAGGACCGCGCCGAAGGCCTCCAGTCGCGCCAGCCCGACGAAGGTCGCGATGAAGACCACGAGCAGGGCGGCCTGGGCGATCTGGATGACGTTGTAGCGCCGGAACCGGCGGAGGCCGTACAGGATCGCCCCCGTCATCGACGACAGCAGCTGGATCGGAACGAGCACGACGGCCAGCACGACCAGCGCCGCTGGGACGCCATGGAGGGGCAGGCCGGGCCCCTGTAGCAGGGGCATCGTCAGCAGCCCGACGACGATCACGGCCGCGGCAAGCAGGCCCGCCAGCCTCAGGCTGAGACGGCGCATCGCGCGAACCCCGGCTCCGCGTGCCGTGAAGTAGGTGAGCGCCGACGGGAGGCCAAGCTGGCTGAGGACGAACATCAGCCCGGCGTACGCGGAAATCAACGCATACGAGCCCCTGCCAGCCGTGCCCAGGAGACGCGCCATGAGGTAGGTCGATGTAAGCGTCAGACCGAACAGCAGCGCCCGGGTCATGAGCACGCCCGACGCGCTCCTGGCGAATGAGGCGGCGGGGGTCCCGGTGAGCTGCCCTGACGGGCTCGCCGCCGGAGGGTCAGGCTGGTCCGGGCCGGCCGCCGGGGTCTGCGCCGTCATGCTCGAGCCGCGGCCCCGGGCGTCGCCGCGAGATCCCGGTAGACGCGCTCCATCGCCAGGAGGCTCGCACGCTCGTCGGCCCTCGCGAGGGCGCCGGCCCGCAACTGGCGACCGAGCTCGTCCCGCGCGGCTCGATCGAGGGCGAGGGCTCGCCGGATCGCCGCCGCGGTTGCGTCCGCATCGCCGACCGGCACGAGCCATTCCTGCGGCAGCGACGTCCAACCCTCCTCGATAGCCGGCAGCCTCGTCGCGACGACCGGTCGACCGCAGGCCATCGCCTCGAGCAGGGTCACCGGGAACGCGTCGCTCTCGGGCACGGACACGACCACGTCTGCTAGCCGGTAGAAGTCGGGCATCTCGTCGTGGCGGATCTCGGGCACGACGAGCAGCCGATCGACCACGCCAAGCGCTCGGGCCTGCGTCATGAGCGCGTCGACGGTCTCACTGGCCGGGTGCATCGCCGCCCATACGAGGACCACGTCGTCCGGCAGGGACGCGAGGGCCGCGAGCTCGACGTCGTGACGATAGACGGGCGCGAGGATGCGCGGGCTGAAGACCATACGTCGGCCGCGCAGGCCGAGGCGTTCGGACAGCGCGCTCGACGCCTCGCCCGGCTGGAAGGCGTCGCCGTCGACGCCGAACTGGGCGATGCGGCAGCGACCGGGTGCGGCGCCGCGGGCAACCGCGGCCCGCAGGAGGTTGTCCGAGACCCCGGTCACGAGGTCGGCGGATCCCAACGACCATCGGGACAGCGTCCGCGCCACGATCGAGTGGTCCCTCCCGAGGAGGACGTCGGAACCCCAGACGCTCAGCACATATGGGTGATACCCGGCCAGCGCCCCGAGCCAGCCATAGCGGACAAGGTAGTGGGCATGCAACACGTCGGGCCGGATCCTGCTGACCAGCGACTGCAGCGACCGCCGCGCGCGAACGGCACCCCGAACTCGGAAGCGCTCGCCGTAGGAGGCGAACCGGGTCACGACGATGCCTTCGGCCAGGTCGATCGGATCCGCCCGCTCATCCTCGAGAAGGAGATGGATCTCGTGCCCCTGACCCGCGAACAACGCCAACCAGCGTCGCAGATGGATGCTCTGCGGATCCCCGAGGAATGCCAGACGCAGAGGTGCTGACGCTGTCGGCTGTGGAACGCCCGCTCCTGGACCCGGGGGCGCTCCAGTCACGCGGCCGAGTATAGGCGGGAGGTGACGCAGCGGCCTCGGAAGCCTCTGGCCGATATACTCCGCGGGCTCCCGTCCCAGGCTCGAGAGGATGGTCGATGACCGCTGCAGAATCGGTGGAGCCAGACGGGATCAGCCGGGCCCTCGTCGGTCGCGTCGTGCTGGCAGCGCTGATCGCGCTCGGGACGTCGCTCGTCTCGGAGATCGCGCCGACGGCAATTGCCATCCCCGCATCGTTCGCGATCGGCGGCCTGCTGGCGTGGTCCCGCCGGTTGCGCCCAGCCGAGCTCATCAGCGCCTTCATCGGGGCCAGCATCGTGTCCGAATCCGGGCTCGTTCCGAACGCCGGGCGCAATGACGCTCCGTTCGTCGTGGCCGTGCCGCTGCTGTACGAGGCCTACCTGCGTGGCTGGCTGGACCCCCGTCGCCTCTCGCGGGCGCAGGTCGTGATCGGCGTGGCAGCGCTTGCCTATGTCGCCTTCAACGCAGCCGCCGCCTTGCACCTGGTCCTTCGACTGCACCCGTACTCGGCGTACCTGACCGGGACCATCGTGCTGGGCCTGCTCCTCGGCATCATCGTCCTCCCCCGCCTCGCCGGCGACGCGGGGGCGCGGCGGCTGATCGTCCTGACCTTCGCGGCAGCGGGACCCGGGCTGGTCTTGATCGAGCTCCTTCTCGCCCTCACGGGTCCGCTGAAGTGGTTCAACGGATACATCGGGTCGTGGGTCTGGGTGGAGCTCACGGCGCTCGGTCACCCAACCGGCATCGTGTTCGCCGAGAACACCGGCCCGTTCCATCAGCCCGCCGGAGCCTCGACGGTGTTGGCCATCTCAGGCATCGCGCTCGTCGCAATCTGGTCCTCACTCAGCCGGCGAGGGCGGCTGTGGGCGGCCAGCGCTTTGACCGTGGTTTCGTGGGCTCTCCTCGTGACCCTGAATCGCGACGGCTGGCTGATCGCCGCCTCTGGCGGCCTGCTCGTCGCCGGCTGGACCGTCGTCCGACGACGCCCCGAGCTTGCGTCGCTCGCCTTCGGCACGTTGTTTCTCGTTGTCCTGGGTGGCGTCGCCCTGAACGTCATCGGTGCCAATACGCGGCCTGACGTGACGACCCGCCAGAACGGGCCGACAGTCGCCGCGACGATCCCGGGATCCGACGATCAGGCGCCGGTTCAGGTGCGAGGCGGCTCCTCGCTCACCGGTCGGGAAGATCTCTGGTCCGCCTCGATCGAGGCGATCCGGCAGCGACCACTCCTCGGCTGGGGTCCCGGCGAGGACCAGCGGGTCATCGGACCACTGCTCCCGGCCGATGCGAAACGCCTCGTTGGCTACACGTCAGACTCCGTGTACCTCCGCACCGCCGTCGAGACCGGCCTGCTCGGTCTCGCTGGGCTCCTGCTGTTCTGCGGTGCGGTCCTCGTCCTGGTCGCCGCGCGCCTCCGTCGCGATCGGACGACCGGTGTCGACGCAACCACCCTGTTTGCCGCGGCCGCGTTTCCCGCGTTGCTCGTCGGCGGAATCTTCGAGACCTACCTCCTCGGCGGCCTCACGTTCCCGAGCTTCCTCCTGGCGCTGTTGCCGGGGCTCGCGCTCGTTGCCGCTCGGCTCCCCGGTGCCTCCGGAGCCTCGGCGATCACCTGACTCGGGCCGGGCATCAGGCCCCTGGAAGTGGCGCCCGGAGCGCTACTCGCTCGTGGGCACGAGGCGCCCGAGAACCGTCGCTGCCCGGTCGTCCCACCGCCAGCCCGGCGTGGTCGCCAGCGCGCGCGCATTGCTAGCCAGCCGCTCGGGCAGGGCAGGATCGCGGAGCAGCCTCTCGAGCTCCTCGGCCATGGCCGCGGGCCGGTCGTCGACGAGCAGCGCTGCGTCGTGACCCTCGAGGAGTCGTGCCGTCTCGCGGGAGCGCGTTGCCACGATCGGCTTGCCAAGCGCGAGAAGGTCCATGAGACGCACCGGGACGGCGAGGTTCGTGTAGCTGGTAATCGGTAGCGGGATGGCGACGGCCCGGGCCGGCCCGAGCAGCCGCGGGAGATCGTCGCGGCTGCCGGTCGTCACCGATACCCACTCCGGCACCGGAGGCGGAAGCACGCCGCGGCCGATGATGAGCAGCCGCACGTCTGGGACGCGACGGCGGACAAGCGCGACCGCATCGATGAGGAGTGCCGTCCCGCCTGATGGGCCGAGCGTGGCGATCGCCGCAACGAGTGGCGACGTGCCCGCTCCGATGTTGGGTAGGTCGGGATCGCATGCCGGCGGCAGCAGGATCGGGCGACCGATCCCGAGGACCTCCGCAAGCCCGGTCGAGGGCACAAAGGTGTCCGTCGCGAGGCGCTTGACGAGTGGCGTCGTTGCGCGCCACACGAGATCGGCGACATGCTGGCGGATGCCTCGGATCGGGAACAGTGCGCGAAACAGCTGGTACGCGTCCCGGAAGTAGATGCCGACTCGCCGGCCACGCAGCCGGAGCCAGCCCAGCAGGAGCAGGTCGACGGGGGTGACCGCCGAGGTCGACAGCTCGACATACGCCGCGTCGACCGCGTGCGGGTCGCAAGTCAGCAGCCACCGGAGCGCCGACACCGCCCGCGCACGGCGACCGCCAACGATCCAGGTGACGTCGGCCTGGCGCTCCAGCGCTTCGCCAAGCATCTTGATACGAACCCTGGGGGCGCTGTCCTGTGCGCTGGGGTCGTACATGGCTACGTAGAGCAGTCGGGGGCGTCTCTCGACCGGGTCGGAGCTCGGGGATGGCTGAGCGGTAGCCATGAGGACGAAGGGTATGATGCGGCACGTGCCAGACTCGCTCCAGCGCGCGCTCGGCTTCGCCGGAGCGATCGTCACGCTGCCGCTGCTCGTGGCACTGGGGGCGGCGCTGAAGCTCGAGACGCGTGGACCCGCGCTCTATCGTGCCGTCCGGGTCGGCGAGGCGGGTCGCGCGTTCACGTGCTTCAAGCTCCGGACGATGCACGACGGCGCGGCCATACCGGGCACGACCGGCGTGACCGTCGCCGCCGATTCCCGGGTGACTCGGGTGGGACGGCTCCTTCGGCGCTTCCGGCTCGACGAGCTGCCGCAGCTCTGGAACGTTGCGCGGGGCGACATGCGGCTCGTCGGCCCGCGGCCTGAGGATCCGCGGTACGTCGACCTGTCCGACCCGCTCCACCGCGAGGTCTTCGCCTCGCGACCGGGGATCACCGGCCTGACCCAGCTCGTCTACGCCGACGAGGCCGCGATGCTCGACTCGCCCGACCCGGAGCGCCAGTACCGTGAGGCCGTCCTGCCGGCGAAGCTCCGGATCGACGCCGCCTACCTTCGCAGCCGATCCACCGCCCTCGACGTGTGGATCCTCGTCCACACGCCGCTGGCGCTGCTCGGCCGACGGGTCCAGCTGCCGGCCCCGATCCGGCTCGAGCTCGATGCGATCGCACGCTAGGCGCGAAGAGCGCCCGCGCGGCCTCCGCGGCTGGCCGGCTGCCGCACGAAGCCGGCTTGCCGACGCCGTTGCCAGCGTCGCTGTGGTCTCGCGGGGCCGGCATCTGCTGGTGTTCGACGTCGTCGCCGTGGCGATGTCGATCGTCGCGGCGTTCGCCATGCGGTTCGATGCCAACGACGTCTTCGGCCGCCTGGCCCCGTACCTTCCCGCGGCGCTCGTGCCGCTCCTGGTCATGCCGCCGGTCTTCGTCGCCTTCGGGCTCTACCGCCGTGAATGGCGCTACGCGTCGGTCAACGAGATGTTCGCGATCGTCGGCGCGGTCCTGGTCGGGACCGGCGTCTCGTTCGTGTTCGAGCTCCTCCTTGGGGCGATCGACCTCTCGTCACCGCAGCTGAACCTCGGCACGTTCGGGTTTCCCCGGTCGGTGTCCTTCATCGAGGGCCTGCTCATCCTGGCGCTCGTGGGCGGGAGTCGGTTCGCGCTCCGGGCCGGCCTCGAGCGCCGCGGCCTGTCCGCCGGCAGCGATGAGGCCCCGGGCCTCGTCAAGACGCTCGTCTACGGTGCCGGTGAGGTCGGCGCGACGGTCGTTCGGGTCGCGTCCCGTGACCCGGACGCCGGCCTCTCGATCGTCGGGTTCCTGGATGACGACCGCGGCAAGCGTGGCATGCAGTTCGTCGGGAAGCGCGTCTACGGAGACCTCGATGACCTCGACCTGGCCATCCGACAAACGCACGCTCGCCAGATGCTCATCGCCATGCCGCGGGCCAGCGGCCAGGTCGTCCGCCGGATCCTCGACGCGGCCGGGCAGCGCGGCCTGACCGTCCGGACCGTTCCGCCGCCACGGGGCCTGGTCACCGGCGACATCGAGGTCGATCGGCCCCGCGACGTCAGCCTCGAGGACCTGCTCCGGCGCGAGCCGGTCTCGATCGACCTCGATGCCGTCGCGGGCTATCTGAACGGCGCGAGCGTCCTCGTGACTGGCGGTGGCGGCTCGATCGGCAGCGAGCTCGTCCGCCAGATCTTGACCGTCGGGCCTCGTCAGCTGGTCGTCCTCGACCACCAGGAGGAGGCCCTGTGGGCGCTTGAGAACGAGCTTGGCGAGCGAGCCGGCCAGAGCGCCGCCGCCCTGCGGACCGTGCTCGCGGACGTCCGCTCGCTACCGGCGATCGACCGGATCATCCGGGAGGTCCAGCCGGACGTCGTCTTCCACGCCGCCGCCCTGAAGCACGTCCCGATGGTCGAGCTCTATCCATCGGAAGGGGTCATGACGAACGTCCTCGGGACCTATCACGTCCTGCTGGCCTGCCAGCGGGCCAACGTCCCGAGATTCGTTCTGATCTCCACCGACAAGGCCGTCGACCCGGTCGGCGCGATGGGCGTGACGAAGCGGATGGCCGAGCACCTGACGGTGGCCGCCGCGCAGCGGACCGGTCGGCCGTACGTCGCGGTTCGGTTCGGCAACGTCCTGGGCTCGAGCGGCAGCGTCATCCCGACCTTCCAGCAGCAGCTGGCCCACGGCGGCCCGATCACGATCACGCACCCCGACGTGACCCGGTTCTTCATGACGATCACCGAGGCCGTGTCGCTCATCCTCGAGGCCGCGTCCTCGCCGCGGACCGGCGAGATCTACGTCCTCGACATGGGTGAGCCGGTCCGGATCGTCGACCTCGCCCGCGACCTGATCCGCCTGTCCGGGCTGGATCCCGAGCGAATCCAGATCACGTTCACCGGCCTCCGAGCGGGCGAGCGCCTCCACGAGAACCTGTTCCACGACCACGAGATCACCGAGCCGACGGTCCACGAGGGCATCTTCCGCGTGCGGTCGAACGGCCAGCCGGTCAGCTCGAAGCAGGTCGAGAACCTGACGCGGGAGCTCGCGCGGGCCGCGGAGGCGCGCGACGACGCGGCCGTCCGCGACCTGCTGCACCAGGTTGCCGCGATCGGCGCCCCGGCCGAGTCGCCAGCCGACGGGGCCCTCCGCTCCGGGCTATCGGCCGCGATCGAGGCGGCCACAACGGCCATGCGACCCGGCCGACCGGTCATGGACGATCGTCCCGGAGGGCCGGCCGGGGGATGACGGTCCGAGGAGGGACGGGGGGCTCGATCGCGTTCCATCGGCCCGCGATCGGTGAGGCCGAGATCCGAGCCGCCGTCGAGGTCCTCGAGTCCGGCTGGCTGACGACGGGCGAGCGGTCCGTCGAGTTCGAGCGGGCGATCTGCGAGCGACTCGGCGCCCGCCACGCGGTGGCCGTGAACTCGGCGACGGCCGCCCTCCACCTGGCCCTCGAGGCGCTCCGGATTGGCCGCGAGGACGAGGTCATCGTCCCGACCTACACGTTCGCCGCCAGTGCCGAGGTCGTCCGCTACCTCGGTGCGCGGCCCCGCCTCGTCGACGTGGACCCGGCGACCGCCAACGTCCGGGTCGAGGACATCGAGCCGCACCTCGGGCCCCGGACCCGGGCCATCGAGGTCGTCCACGTCGGCGGCCTCAGCGCGGAGATCGAGCCCATCGTGGCCCTCGCGCGGCGCCACGGCCTGGCGGTCGTCGAGGACGCGGCCCACGCCCTGCCGTCGATTCGGAACGGCACGAACGCCGGGACCTGGGGCGACGCCGGCGCGCTGAGCTTCTACGCCACGAAGACGGTCACGACCGGCGAGGGCGGGATGCTGGTCACGGACAACGACGAGATCGCCGACCGGGCGCGGGTCATGCGACTCCACGGCATCAGCCGCGACGCCTGGAGGCGCTACACCGCCGGCGGGAGCTGGTACTACGAGATCGAGGACGTCGGGTTCAAGTACAACCTGACGGACCTCGCCGCGGCGATCGGGCTCGTCCAGCTCCAGCGAGCCGACGAGACGCGGCTGGCCCGCGAGCGGATCGCCGACGCCTATGACGCGCGGCTCCGCGAGCTCGGGCTCGAGGACCTCGTCGACCTCCCGGCGCGCCCCCCGGCGGGCGACGTCCATGCCTGGCACCTCTACCCGATCCGGCTGCGCGAGGGCGCCGCGCGGCGCGGCGTCGATCGGGGGGCGGTCATCGACGCCCTGGGCGCGGACGGCATCGGGACGAGCGTCCACTTCATCCCGCTCCACCTGCACCCCTACTACCGCCGCACGTATGGCTACGCACGAGGCGACTTCCCGAACGCGGAGCGCGCCTACGACACGGAGATCTCGCTGCCGATCTATCCCGACCTCGGACTCGAGGACGTCGACCGCGTGGCCCTGGCGCTCCGCCGCGCGATCGCCGGTCCGTGAGCCCCTCGGCCGCGGGCACCGAGCGGGCGGCCGGTCCGTCCGGCGGCCCGGGCCACGGGCGTGCCGTGGTGCTCATCAGCCACAGCTACGTCGACGAGGATCCCCGGGTCCGCCGCCAGGTCGAGGCGCTCGACGCGGCCGGCTGGGCGGTCGACGTCATCGGCCTCCGGCGGCCCGGCGAGCCGGCGACGGGGCGGCTCGGCGGCGCACGGCTCCGGCGGCTGGACGTCCAGCGCCACCAGGGGGCCACGGCCGGGACGTACCTGCTCGAGTACGGCGCGTTCTTCGTGCGCGCGACGCTCCGCCTGGCCGTCGACCACCGACGTCGGCACTACGCGCTGGTACAGGTCGCGACATTGCCGGACTGGCTCGTGTTCGCGGCGCTTCCCCTCCGGCTGCTCGGGGTCGCCGTCGTCATCGATCTGCACGAGGCGATGCCGGCGTTCTTCGCCAGCCGCTTCCCCGGCCTCGCCCGTGGTCCGGCACGCGCCGTCCTCGAGCTGGCGGAACGGCTGTCGATCGCGGCCGCGACGCATGCCATCGCGGCGAACGAGGCACTCGGGGAGCGCCTCATCGGGCTCGGCGTGCCGAGACAGCGCCTGACGGTCATCCCGAACGTCCCTTCGCTCGCCCGCTTCGATCGGGGACGCCATCCGCGTCGGCCGTTCATGGCCGACGGGACCCTCCGTCTCGTGTACGCCGGTGCGGTCACGCCGACCTACGACCTCGGTGTTGCCCTGGAGGCCATGGCCGCGATCCGGGCTGCTCGTCCGGAGCTGGCGGTGGCGCTCGACGTCTACGGCCGCGGCGACGCGACCGAGGCCCTGGTCGTGCGAGCCGCGGAGCTGGGCCTGGACGGGACCGTCCGGTTCCACGGACGGATTCCGATCGAGGCGGTCCCGGCCGCCGTCGGATCGGCCGACGTCGGGATCGCGCCGGTATCGGCCTCCGCCTTCACGCAGCTGAGCTTCTCGACGAAGCTCCTCGAGTACGGGGCCATGGGCCTCCCCGTCGTGGCCGCCCGCCTGCCGCTCGCGGAGCGGCTCCTC
>DATEZX010000015.1:0-3996 GCA_035255225.1 Candidatus Limnocylindrales bacterium | reverse complement strand
GACATCACCGCCGGCCTGCCGCGCGTCGAGGAGCTGTTCGAGGCCCGCGTCCCCAAGGGCAAGGCCGAGATCAGCCACATCGACGGCGCGGTCTCGGTCCTGCGCTCCGACACCGGGACCAAGGTCAAGGTCACGAGCCGTGAGACCTACGACTCCGCGATCAGCCTGCCCGAGGGCGCCGAGCTGCTCTCGGCGACCGGCGACCTCATCGAGGCCGGTCAGGCGATCGCTCGCGTCGCCGGCGGCGCGGACGTGACCGCCCCGGTCCGCGGCTTCATCGTCCGCGGCGATGACGGCCTCGCCGTTCGCGCCGAGGACGTCGTTGAGCGCGAGTACGCGATCTCGCACAACGCCCGCCTCCTCGTCGAGGAAGGCCAGCTGGTGCGGGCCGGCGACCCGATCACCGACGGCCCGATCAACCCGCAGGAGTACCTCGAGACCCGTGGCCGCGACGCCGTCCAGCGCTACCTCGTCAAGGAGGTCCAGAAGGTCTACCGGAGCCAGGGCGTCACGATCAACGACAAGCACATCGAGATCATCGTTCGCCAGATGCTCCGGAAGGTCCGGATCGACCAGCCGGGCGACAGCGACCTGCTCCCGACCGAGCTCATCGATCGCCTCGACTTCGAGGAGGTCAACAACCGCGTCCTGGCCGAGGGCGGCGAGCCGGCCACGGCCCAGACGGTGCTGCTGGGCGTCACGAAGGCGTCTCTCAACACCTCGAGCTTCCTCGCCGCGGCGTCGTTCCAGGAGACGACCCGGGTGCTGACCGAGGCCGCCATCAACGGCGCCAAGGATCACCTGATCGGCCTCAAGGAGAACGTCATCATCGGCAAGCTGATCCCAGCCGGGACCGGCGCGCCGGCGAACCTCGCGGCCCGCAAGGAGCGGGAGCGGCGACAGGCCCTCGAGGCCCTCGCCGGCGAGGCGATCGCGGAGGGCGAGGCCTACAACCCGTTCCTCGACAGCGGCGAAGCCGGCTCCGGCGAGGAGCCGGTCCTCGTCAGGTCTTCCGCTCCCGAAGCCGAGTCGGAGTTCAACCCGTTCCTCGCGGATACCGCGGCAGCGGGTCACGATGACGAGCCGGACGCCACCGCCCTGGCGGGCGATGGCGCCGCCGAAGGTTCGACGGGCGGGCCCGAGGACGACGAGCCGACCGAGGCGGATTGACTCGGATCCGTAATTGACTCGGATCCGTAATGGCATGCCCACCGATCGGGAGTGTCGCGACACGATGCGATCGGGCATCGTGACCACCGAGTTGGGACCGTTCCTGCCCTTGGCCCGGCGAATCCGCGTCCGCCCGAGCATGGGCCGCGGCGCGTGATCGGGGCCGCGCGTCGCCTGGCGATCGCCGGGCTCGCCGGGCTCCTGCTCGCCGCGACGTTCGGCGTGGGATCGGCGGGGGCCGCCGCCTACGATCGCTTCTACGCGAACTTCGCCGGCGAGGAACTGATGCGGGCCATGAACGCCGACCGCGTCGCGCTGGGCCTGCCGGCCTATGCGACCGACAGCACCCTCGAGGGCATCGCCCGCGACCGCGCGCTGACCTGCCCCTCCGACAAGAGCCTCGTCATTCGCGGCCGCGCCCGCGACATGGCCGATCGCAACTACCTGAGCCACTCGATCAAGGGCTGCCGCGACGCGTCCGGCGGCGCGTTCGACACCTTCGACCTCCTCCACGCCTTCGGCTACACCTTCGCCGCGGCGGCCGAGAACATCGCCGACAACAACTACCCAGCCAGCGCGACGACCTACAAGACCGGCTGCAGCCTCAGCGCGAGCACGTGCCACGCCTCGATCACCCTGCCCTGGACGGTCGCGGTGGCCGAACGTGGCTTCATGAGCAGCTCCTCCCACCGGGCCAGCATCCTGTCGACGAGCTACACGCGCTTCGGCTGCGCCGCCTGGACCTCGAGCACCGGCTACCACTACTACGCCTGCTACTTCATCCGGTCGGGCAACGGCCGCCTCGACACCGCCGGGCCGGGGATCTCGAGCGCCTCGGGGATCGGCGCGACGTTCAAGACAGGCTCGACGCCAACCTTCACGGCGACCGCGAGCGATGGCCTGTCGCTCCTGTCGGACGGGTACGTCTACCTCGATGGGAAGCTCCTCCGCGGCTGGGCCTGGGACCACGCCGGCCTGAGCGCGTCGCTGGCGGCGACGGTGCCGGCGCTGACCGTCGGGACCCACACCCTGACCTGGTGGGTCCGCGACGCCTCGACCCGCGCCGGGTCGCTGTCGTTCCAGTTCAAGGTCGCCGGGTAGTCCGGCGCCCTCCCGGATGCCTCGCCGGCGGCCCTGACAGCGCAGCAGCCCGGACGCCGCGGCGGTCCTGGCGCCGGGCGGCCGGGGACCCTCGCCTACAATCCCGAACGATGTGCGGCCTGTGTGGCTTCGCGGTGACCGATCGGGCGCGCGACAACGCCTCGATCGTGCGCCGGATGGCCGACCAGATCCGGCATCGCGGACCCGACGACGACGGCTACTTCGTCAACGACGCGGTGGCCCTGGGCTTCCGCCGGCTGTCGATCATCGACCTGGCCACCGGCCACCAGCCGATGACCCGCCGGGCCGGCGACCTGACGATCGTCTTCAACGGCGAGATCTACAACTACCGCCAGCTCCGAGCCGAGCTGGAGACATGCGGCTACCGGTTCGAGACCAAGTCGGACACGGAGACCCTGCTGCACGGCTATGCCGAGTGGGGGAACGACCTGCCCAATCACCTGCGGGGGATGTTCGCGTTCGTGATCTTCGATGGCCGCCGGAGCGAGCTCTTCGGTGCCCGCGACATCTTCGGCATCAAGCCCCTGTACTACTACCTCGACGGCTCGACGTTCCTGTTCGGCTCCGAGATCAAGGCCTTCCTCAGCCACCCCGACTTCCAGAAGGCCTTCAATGACGACCTGCTGGCGGCCTACCTGAGCTACGAGTACGTGCCCGACGCGCGGACGCTGTTCAGGAACGTCTTCAAGCTCCCGCCGGGCCACTCATTCCGGTACGCCGGCGGACACCTCGAGATCCGCCGCTACCACGAGATCGCGTACCACATCGACCCGAGCCTGACCCTCGAACGGGCGACCGACGAGATCCGGTCGAGGCTGCCGGAGTCCGTCGCGGCCCACATGATCGCGGACGTCGAGGTGGGCAGCTTCCTGTCGTCCGGGGTGGACTCCAGCTACGTCGCCTTCGAGGCCGCGAAGCTCACGCCCCTCAAGTCGTTCTCGGTCGGCTACGACGACTCGAGGTGGAGCGAGCTGCCCGCCTCGGCCGAGTTCGCCCGTGACGTCGGCATCGCGAACACCCAGTGCGTCGTCAACGCCGACGACTTCTTCGGGGCTGCACGGCAGGTTCAGTGGCACATGGACGAGCCGCTGTCCAACCCCAGCGCGGTCCCGCTGTACTTCGTCGCCCAGGCCGCCAGCGAGAAGGTCAAGGTCGTGGTCTCGGGCGAGGGGGCCGACGAGCTGTTCGGCGGCTACAACCACTACCGCGACCCGCTGGCCTACGAGGGCTACCAGCACCTCCCGCTCGCGCTGCGCCGGGTCGTCGGCTCGGGCGCCCGGCTCCTGCCCCAGATGAAGGGCCGCCGCTTCCTCATCCGCGGGGCGATGCCGTACCGGGAGCGGTTCTCCCGCATCGACTACGCCTTCAACGAGGACGAGCGCGACCGGCTGCTGATCGATCGATCGCTCAACTACCCGGCTGCGCCGATGGTGGGGCCGCTGTTCGACCAAGCCCGGGGCCTGGACGAGGTCAGCCAGGCCCAGTACGTCGACATGGCCACCTGGCTGGTCTACGACATCCTGCTCAAGGCCGACCGGATGAGCATGGCCCACTCGCTCGAGCTTCGCGTTCCATTCCTCGACCGGGAGATGCTCGACCTCGCCCTGGCGATGCCGTCGTCGACCCGGGTCACGCCACACCAGGGCAAGGTGGCCCTCCGGCGGGCAGCGGCGGCCGACCTGCCGGCGATCACCTCGAATCGCC
>DATEZX010000014.1:0-6654 GCA_035255225.1 Candidatus Limnocylindrales bacterium | reverse complement strand
GACCGGCTTCCGGCTCGTCGGCCACGGGCCGGCCCTCCATGTCGAGGACCGCTTCCCGGGCGGCGACATGAACGCGTACCTGACCTATGCCGCGATGATCGGGGCCGGCCTGTACGGGATCGACCGGAAGCTGGAGCTCGTCCCCGAGTTCAAGGGCAACGGCTACATCGCGAAGGGCGTCGCGCGAATGCCGCGGGCCCTGTACGAGGCGATCTGGGAGCTGGAGCGCTCCGAAGCGGCGGTCGAGATCTTCGGCCAGGACGTCGTCGACCACTACCTCAACGCGGCCCGCGTCGAGCAGAACGTGTACGACTCCGTCGTTCACGACTGGGAGCGGGAGCGCTACCTCGAACGAGGCTGATCGACGCGAGGGCGCCTACGGCACCCGGACGCGTCGTCGAAGGGCAGCGAGGGCGAGCCCGATCGAGACCGTCGCCACCAGGGCCGTGGCGAGTGCCGCGGCCAGCAGGGCGCCCGGGTCCCAGCCATCGAGCACGAGGGACCGGAGCCCCGCGAGGACGTACGTCACGGGGTTGAAGTCGGCGGCCGTCGACAGCCAGCCGCCGAGCAGGGCCTTTGGGACGTAGGCGGTCGTCAGGAAGGCGAACGGGAAGAACAGGATGAAGCTGGCGGCGACCGCCCCGGGGCTTCCGGTTCGAAGCGCGATCGCGTACGGGAAGCCGGTGAAGGCGACGCCCCACGCCCCGGCAAGCAGCACGAACAGGACGACACCCGGCAGTCCGGACGCGAACGACACGCCGGTCAGGGCGCCGAGCGCGAGGACGGGCAGGCACAGCGCGATGACGAGGGCGAGGTCCGCGACCATCAGGCCCAGCAGCAGCGCGAGCCGATTGACGGGCGTGAGGAGCAGTCGCTCGAAGTAGCCGCTGGCGATGTCCTGGACGAGGGCGTTCGCCCGGGACACGCCGGTGACCGCGAAGATGATCGCCACCGGCAGCTGGAACGCGTGGTAGTCGCCGGTCCCGGCAGCCTGGGCCACGGCCTCGAGGGACCCGACGTTCACGGCGAAGAAGAACACCGGGATGATGAGGGCCGGGATGACGGCGGCGGGGTCGCGAAGGGCGCCCCTGAGCGCCCGCCGGGCGACGGTGACGAGGTCGTGGCCGAAGCCGCCCACCCGCCGGCGGCCGGGGCCGGCCGACAGTGGGATGGAGCGCGTCCGTGCGGTCATGTCGCCTCCTCCGCCTCGCCGTTCGCCTCGGAATCGGCGATGGCATGGCCGGTCACGGAGAAGAAGACGTCGTCGAGGGTCGGACGACGGAGGGCCATCTCACGGACCGACAGTCCGGGAACGGACGTGAGCGCTGTCGCGACCGCCGGGATCGCGGCCGGCCCGTCCGAGACCGACAGCCGCAGCTCGTGCCCGGATCGCTCGACGTGCTCGACGTCTGGAAGCTGCCGAAGCCGCTCCGACGCGGCGACGACGTCGCCGTCCAGGCGAACGACCACCACGTCGCGGCCCACCCCACGCTTCAGCTCGTCCGGCGTCCCTTCGGCAACGATCCGGCCGTCGGCGATGATGCCGACACGACCGGCGAGGGCATCCGCCTCCTCGAGGTACTGCGTCGTCAAGAAGACGGTGAGGCCGCGCTCGCGATTGAGCCGCTCGACCTCGCCCCAGATCTGGCGCCGGCTCACGGGATCGAGGCCGGTCGTGGGTTCGTCGAGGAACAGGACGTCGGGATCGTGGACGAGCGCCAGGGCCAGGTCGAGACGACGGCGCATCCCGCCGCTGTACGTCGCGACCCGTCGATCGATCGCCGACCCGAGGTCGACGAGGTCGATGAGCCCGACGATCCGATCGCGTGCGGCAGCGGCCGGCAGGGCGAACAGCCGGGCCTGGAGGGACAGCAGCTCACGGCCGGTCTGGCCGAGGTCCAGGGCCGCCTCCTGGAGTGCAACGCCGATCCGGAGTCGGACATCCCGCGGCTGCTCGACGACGTCGAGGCCGGCGACGCGAGCCGCGCCCCCGCTCGGCCGGAGCAGCGTGCAGAGCATCCGCACGACGGTCGTCTTGCCGGCGCCGTTAGGCCCCAGGAAGCCGTAGATCTCGCCCGGTGCCACGGCGAGGTCGACGCCGCGCACGGCGAGGGTCTCGCCGAACGACCGGGCCAGGCCCGCCGTGAAGATGGCGGGCTGCTCCTCAGTCATGGCTCGCTCCGGCGCCCGGTCCGGACGCGCCGGCCGTCGCGAGCTCGCGCGACGCGTACGCCCGACCCTTCTCGAACACGATCTGGTAGTCCTGGCAGACGCCGGTGTCGAATCCGGCCTCGCTGATCGCGAGGTAGTACTCCCACATCCGGATGAACCGCTCGTCGAAGCCCATCGCGCGCACCTCGTCCAAGCGGCTCATGAAGTTCGACCGCCAGGTCGCCAGCGTCCGGACATAGTGGGGGGCGACATCCTGAACGCCCCGGATGAGGAACCGCGTGTCCGGCAGGGCCTGCTCGATCGCCGCTAGCGACGGCAGCAGGCCACCCGGGAAGATGTAGGTCTGGATCCAGTTCGCGCCCCGGACCTGCGGGCCGTACGTCACGTCCGGGAAGGCGATGGTCTGCATGCTGAGCAGGCCGCCGGGCCGGAGGACCCGGTCGCAGGCGGCAAAGAACGTGGCGAAGTACTCGGCACCGACGGCCTCGAACATCTCGATCGAGACGATGGCGTCGAACTGGCCCTCGATCTCGCGGTAGTCGCGAAGCAGGAGCGTCACCCGGTCGTCGAGGCCAGCCTCGCGGACCCGCGCCGTCGCGAGCTCGTGCTGGGCCTTCGAGATCGTGATCGTCGTCACCCGGCAGCCGAGCTCACCGGCGGCGTACAGGGCGAAGCCGCCCCAGCCGGTCCCGATCTCGAGGACGTGCTGGCCGGCCGACAGTCCGGCTCGCTCGGCGATGACCCGGTACTTGTTGCGCTGGGCCTCCGCGAGCGACTGGTCCGGTGTCGCGAAGACCGCGCTCGAGTAGGTGAGCGTCTCGTCGAGGAACAGGCGGTAGAAGTCGTTGCCGAGGTCGTAGTGCGCGGCGATGTTGCGGCGGGCGCCCTCGATGGTGTTGCGGCGCAGGCGATGGCCGACCGTCTTGACGACCTTGGCCGGGATGCGCCACCAGCCGCGGTTCAGGCCGAGACCCTCGCGATTGACCGACGCGAGCTTGGCCACCGCGGCGAGGTCGGGGCTCGACCAGAGGCCGTCCACGTAGGCCTCGCCGGCCCCGAGGTCGCCGCCGAGGAGGATCCGCCGAGCGGCCTCGGCGTCGTGGACCTGGAGCTCGGCCGTCGGACCCGTCGCCGGATCGCCGAACACCCGGCGCTCGCCGCCGGGCAGGTGGATGACGAGCTGGCCGTGCCGGATCCGATGCGCTGCGGCGAACATGGCGCGCAACGCGATGCGATCGAGGAGCACGCTCGCGCGGCCGCGCGTTGATCGCCTGCCGGCCTCGAGCCGCGCGACCGCGTCGGACGCTGCCGCCCGGCCGTCGGTCGACGCGCCCGTCATCGGGCGCCGCCTGCCAGGTGGCCACGAGCTTGCCGCGGGGCGCCAGCCAGCGCCCGGTCGGCCCCCGCGCGTCCGTGCCTGAAGAACGGCGCTCCCCGGAGCCACAGCCGGAGCGCATGCCAGTAGATGAGCCCGATCGTCCGCTGTGTCATCAGGGGGTGGCGCAGCAGGAGCCGGAGCAGCGAGCCGTCGGTGAGGGGCCGTCGCTCGAGGAGGAGGCTCGTCGACAGCGTCACCGCCTCGTGCTGCCGCAGCGAGATCGCGATCCGGACGCCGTCGGCGTCGTCGCGCACGTGGACCGCGTAGCCGCCATCGAGCGAGATGAACGGCGAGACGAAGAAGTCCTTGGGCATGCCCGCACGGAAAGCCCCTCCGGCCTCGACCTCGCCGGGTGCCGGACGGAGGAGGTAGAGGTGCCGCTCGCCGAAGGTGTTGTGGACCTCGACGATCACGCGGGCCAGCGTCCCCGCGGCGTCGCGGCACAGGTAGAAGCTCGCCGGGTTGAAGACGTAGCCGAGGACCCGCAGGTTCGTGATCAGCGTGATCCGCCAGTCGGCCGGATCGGCCCCGTCGGCGCGGAGGATCGTCCGGACGTCGCGATCGAGGTCTCGCGCAGGCTCCGGCAGGTGGTCGGCGTCGCGGAAGGCGACGAGCGCTTGCCGGTTCCGGCGGATCAGCCTGGACCTTGCCGCGAGCTCGTCGAGCTCCGACAGGTCCAGAGCGAAGTAAAAGACGTCGTGCTCGAGCTCGTAGGTGAACGGCCGGGCGCGGCGGTGCCGGACCTTGCCGACAAGCAGGTGCGAGTTCATGCGGCCAGCCGTTCCGCCGTCCCGGCGAGTGCCTCGGCCACGTCATAGCCGGACCGACAGCCGTCCTCGTGGAAGCCATAGCCGAGGTGGGCGCCCGCGTACCACGTGTCGCGGTGCCCCTGGAGCGATCGGAGCCGGCCCTGGGCGGCCAGCGTGGCGAACGTGTACAGGGGATGGCTCATGGCGCGCTCCACGATCACCGCGTCCGCCCGGATCCCGTCGCCGGGGTTGACCGACACGCAGTACTCGACGTCGCCCGCCAGCGACTGGAGGCGGTTCATGTGGTAGGTCATGACCAGCCGGTCGGAAGGGCGCCGGCAGTCGCCCGTGGCGATGTTCCACGAGCCCCACGCCCGACGGCTGCGCGGCAGGACCGACGCATCGGTGTGAAGGACCACCCGGTTCGTCGTGTACTCGAACCCGTCGAGCGCTGCTCGCTCGGCACGGTCGGCGTCGACGAGCAGCTGGCTCGCGGTGTCGGCGTGCGTCGCCATGACCACGGCATCGTATCGGCCGACGACGCCGTCGGCGGTGCGGACGAGCGGTCCGGCGGGGCCCCGAACGACCTCGACGACTGGCGCCCCGGTCCGGACGGATCCCGGAGCGAGCCCGGCGACGATCCGCTGCGTGTAGGTCCTCGAGCCGCCCTGGACCACCCGCCACTGGGGTGATCGCCCGAGCCCGATGAGCCCGTGGTTGTCCAGGAAGCGGAGCAGGTAGTCGATCGGGAACGACTCGATCCGGTCGGGCGCCGTCGACCAGACCGCCGAGACGATCGGGATGAGGAAGTGGGCCCGGAACGGCCGGCCGTAGCGATGGACCTCGAGCCACTCCCCGAGGGTGGCCGTGGACGGGACGGCGGCGTCGAGTGTGCGCCGGGCATCTCGATAGAACCGGAGGACGTCGACCATCACGCCGACATGGCCGGGGCTTCCGCGCAGCGACGGCGATCCGAACCAGCCGCGCGCCCCGCGCGAGCTGAACGCGATCCCGCAGGCCGCGCACGACGAGCCGAGGGACATGTCGCTCGGCTGGCTGGCGACGCCGAGCTCGGCGAGCAGCCCCACGAAACGGGGATACGTCCGCTCGTTGAAGACGATGAAGCCGGTGTCGACGGCAACGACGCCACCGTCGACCTCGACGGGCACGGTCTTGACGTGACCGCCCACCTCGGGCTCTCCCTCGAACAGCGTGACCCGGTGGGACTTGTTGAGCTCGTGGGCGGCCGTCAGGCCGCTGATCCCCGAGCCGACGACGGCGATCTCCATCGCGGTCCTACCTCGCCCCGGTCGCGAGCACGGCGCCCGTCCCGGCAGCCGCGGCCAGCCCGTCGAGGGCCCGTTCCATGCCATCGCGGGCGCGCTCCGCGATGCCCCGGAAGGCGCCGCCTGCGAACGGAGCGAGGAGGCGCATCGCCCCCTCGAGCCGGATGTCGGCGACATAGTCGATCTCCGTCCCCTTCGGGGTCGCGCGGAAGGTGATGTCGTCCACCGCGGTCACGCCCGAGCCACGGCCGGCCAGGACGACGCGGTGGGGCGGCTCGAGGCGGCTGATCTCGTACACCATGGGGGCGATGCGACCGCCCATCCGGATGCCGAGCCGATATCGCGATCCCACCCGGACCGGACCGGGGTCGAGCCGGACGGACGAGGCGACGCCGGGATCCCAGCGCTCCGCGTTGCCGAAGTCGGCCACGAACGCGAAGGCCTGGTCGATCCCGAGCCGCGTGTCGATCCTCTCCCGAAGCACTGCCATCGTGGTGAAGCTCCTCGTCTGGCGTCCAATGTCTGTCTAGGCTGTTGACGTCGACAGGATGACGGCGCATGCTTCGCGTGTCAAGTGTCTGTACAATGTTTTCTGGCAGCGCCAGAGACAAGCCCGGGACAGCGAGGACAGGCCCACATGCATGCCGCCGCCGTCGATGCCCTGCTCGAGCTGGCCGTCGTGCCGAGCTTCAGCGCGATCGGGCCCCGGCTCCGGCGCCGCCTGTGGGCCTGGCCCGATCCGGCCCCGGGCGCGCTGCAGGGCCGGACGGCTCTGGTGACCGGCGCAACCGGCGGCCTCGGCCGGGCGACCGCCGACGCGCTGGCGCGCCTCGGCGCGCGGGTCGTGCTGGTCGGTCGGGACGCCGCCCGGCTGGAGGCGCTCCGGACGGAGCTGGGCGGAGACCATGATCGGGACCGGTTCCCGGTCCACCTCGCCGACATGGCCGACCTGGCGTCCGTCCGGGCGGTTGCCGCGGCGATCGCCGCCTCGGAGGCGAGCCTCGACCTCGTCGTCGACAATGCCGGGGCGATCTACCCGGATCGCCGGGCCGCCCCGGGTGGGTCCGAG
>DATEZX010000013.1:0-5538 GCA_035255225.1 Candidatus Limnocylindrales bacterium | reverse complement strand
GACGAGCGGCTCGTGGAGTTCCGGCCCGAGTCCCGTGCGCTGCCGAGCTTCTACGTCTGGACCCTGGGTTGCCAGATGAACCGCAGCGACTCCGAGGAGATGGCCGGCCGGTTGCTGGCTGCCGGCTGCGCCGAGGCCGGCTCGATGGCCGCAGCCGATCTCATCGTCATCAACACCTGCGCGATCCGCGAGACCGCCGAGGCCAAGGTCGTCGGGCGACAGGGCCAGCTCGCGGCGCTCCGGGCCGCCAACCCCGCGCTCCGCGTCGTGCTGACGGGCTGCTCGGTGCGCGAGATGGACCGCGGCCGCCTGGCCAGGCGGTTCCCGGCGGTCGACCTGTTCCTCCGGCCGGATGAGGAGCCGGAGCTCGTCGACCGGCTGGGGCTGGCGTCCGCCCAGGGCCCCGTCGGCCTGGCTCCCGTCGGCCCGGCGACGGCCGGGATGACGGCCGGCGTCGGCGTGCCGGCGCGCGGATCGATCGGCGCGACGACGGTCGTCGGCCGGACGGCGGTCGGCGTGGCGGACCACCTCGCCGGCACCCGCGCCGACGCGATCGGGGCGAATGCGGTCCGGCGCGGCTCGGACGTCTCGGCCTGGCTGCCGATCATCTACGGCTGCGACAAGACCTGCACCTACTGCATCGTCCCGTTCAGCCGCGGCCCGGAGCGAAGCCGGCCGTTCGACGAGATCCTCGCCGAGGCGCGAATGGTCGCGGAGGCCGGCTACCGCGAGGTCACCCTCCTCGGCCAGAACGTCAACTCCTACGGTCATGACCTCCCGCCGGAGCGGCGCTTCGCGCACGTCGAATCCGAGCGTTGGGCCGGCCGCCGGCTCGAGCTCGGGTCGCGGCCGGACCTGGCCGAGCTGATCCGGGCGATCGACGGGCTCCGGACGGCCGACGGTGCGCCGGCGATCCCGCGCCTCCGGTTCATCACCTCCCACCCGTGGGACCTGAGCGATCGGCTCATCGAGGCGATGGCCGACTGTCCGTCCGTCTGCGACGCGCTCCACCTGCCGGTCCAGTCGGGTGACGACGCCGTCCTGCGGCGGATGGGCCGGCAGTACTCGGTGGCGAGCTATCGCGAGCGCCTCGACCGGATCCGGGAGGCGGTCCCGGGGATCGCGATCTCGACCGACGTCATCGTGGGCTTCTGCGGCGAGACCGACGCGCAGTACGAGGCGACGCTCCGGCTGCTCGAGGACGTCCGCTACGACCAGGTCTTCGCGGCGGCGTATTCGCGGCGGCCGGGTACGCCCGCCGCACGGCTCGCCGACGACGTCCCGGCCGACGTCAAGCGCCGTCGGCTGAACGACCTGCTCAGCCTGCAGGAGCCGATCGGCCTCGAGCGCAACCGGGCCTGGCTCGGCCGGACGACGGAGGTCCTGCTCGACGCGATCGTGCCGCCTCGGTCACACGACCACGATCCCGACGACGCCGACACCGCGGCGGCAGCGGACCGCTCGTCGGAGGGCGCGCCGGTGGGGCAGGGGAGCGGGGCCGTCCACCTGTCCGGCCGGACGCGGCAGAACAAGCTCGTCCACGTCGCGGGACCGGCGTCCTGGCTGGGACGCCTGGCCGCCGTTCGAATCGAGCACGCCGGGCCGTATTCGCTCCGGGGCGCCATCGTCGCGTGAGCGCGGCGGGGGAGGGGCCCGACCGCGTCCCGCCACTCCTCGTCATCGCGGGCGCGACCGCGACCGGGAAGAGCGCCCTGGCCATCCAAGTCGCCCTCGCGCTGCGTGCCGGCGGGATCGCCGCCGAGGTCATCTCGGCCGACTCGCGGCAGGTCTACCGCGGCCTCGACATCGGGACGGCCAAGGTCCCGCTCGCCGCGAGAGCCGGCGTGCCGCACCACGGCCTCGACCTCGTCGATCCGGACGAGCCGTTCTCGGTCGCAGCGTTCGTGCGCCACGCCCGTGCGGCGCTCGCCGGGATCGCGGCGCGGGATGGCGCGGCGATCCTCGTCGGAGGCACGGGCCTGTACCTCCGCGCCGTGGCCCGCGGCCTGGACACCGAGGCGCTGCCGGCCGACCCAGCCATCCGCGCCGAGATCGACGCCGGCCTGCGGCGCGACGGCCTCGAGCCCGCGGTCGCTCGCCTTCGAAGGCTGGCCCCGAGGCTTGCGGACCGGATCGATCTCGCCAATCCGCGGCGGGTGGCCCGGGCCCTCGAGATCGCCGTGCTTCGCGGCGACGCGCCGCCGCCGGGCCCGCTGGGCTACGACGGCCCGGTGCGCTGGCTCGGCCTGCGCCTGGCGCCCGAGACCCACCGGGCGTGGATCGCCGGTCGGGCTCGGGAGCAGTTCGACGCCGGGCTCGTCGAGGAGGCCCGGGCGCTTTGGGAGCGCTTCGATCCCATGCTGCCGGCGTTCTCCGCGATCGGCTATCGCGAGGCCTGGGCGGTCCTCGATGGGACCCTCGATCGGGAGGCCGCGATCGCCCTTGACGCGCGGCGGAACCTCGAGTTCGCGCGACGCCAGGCGACGTGGTTCCGTGCGGAGCCCGACATCGAGTGGCTCGATGCGACGACGACGGACCTCGTCGAGCGGTCGCTGGCGGTGGCCGCCCGACTCGTCGACGCCGCATGAGGCGGCCGCGTCCCCGGCTTCGCGATCGTGCGAGCCTGCGTCAGGGAGGGGCGGCGCCTCGCTCCGGCGTCGCCAGCCGGGCGGCGCTCGACCCCGCCGTGAGGACGTAGGCCGGCATCGGCTCGGCCCGGCCGCGGAGCTCCAGCGCCGATGCCGTCAGGCCCGAGACGTCCAACCCCGCCGCCGTGGCGGCATCGTCGCTGACCAGGATCGTGCCCGCCGCGGCCGACGACGCGAGCCGCGCGGTCGCGTTCACCGGATCCCCGAGGGCCGTGAAGTCAGTGACGACACCCGCGGCGCCGACGGTGCCGACGTACGCGACCCCCGTGTGGACGCCGGCGCCGACCGGCAGCCAGGGCGCGCTTCCGCCGCCATGCCCGGTGGCGACGAGGATGGCATCGGCGGCCTCGATCGCTCGCCGGGCATGCTCTCGCCCGGCCCAGCCGGGGGCGAAGAGGGCGACGACCTCATCGCCGACGAACTTGTCCACGAGGCCGTCGCGACCGATGACGAGCTCCGCGGCGTTGCGGTAGAAGCGGTTGAGGAGGTCGGTGAACGACCGCGTTCCGACGCGCTCGGCGAGCGACGTCGAGCCCCGAACGTCGGCGAAGAGCATCGACAGCTCGATCTCGGCGCCGCCGAACTGGCGCTGCAGCATCGTGAAGCACTGGCCACAGAAGTTCGGGTTCTTCTCCCAGGGGGCCTTGCCGACCAGCCGCATGACCGGCCCGCCGATGCCGCCGAACGGACTGTTGCACTGCTTGCACCGCGGGGCGCTCGGGATCGCGCGAAGGAGCCCGCGAAGGCGATGCATCCCCGGATCCTCGCCGCTCAGGACCTTGCGCCAGCGCTCGGCCGTCGCCGGGTCGACGATCGGCTCGGGAGATTGGGCCTCCACGGCCGGAGGATAGCCCGCCGCTATCCTGAGGACGATGCCGTCCACGAAGCTGATCGAGCTCGAGCCGCCGGTCGAGCGCGCCTTCCTCGTCGCCGTCGACACCGGGCTCGAGGACGGCTGGACGGCGGAGGACTCGCTCGCCGAGCTCGCGGCCCTGGCGACGACCGCCGGCGCCGATGTCGTCGGCGCGGAGTGGCAGAACCGCCGGCACGTCGACCCGAACTGGTACGTCGGCAAGGGCAAGGCCGAGGAGCTCGTCGCCGCGAAGTCGGAGACCGGCTTCAACCTCCTCGTCGCCGATGACGAGCTCAGCCCGGCCCAGCAGAAGACGCTCGAGGGCCTGCTGAACACCAAGGTCATCGACCGCTCGCGCCTGATCCTCGACATCTTCGCCCAGCACGCCCGCACCCACGAGGGGCGCCTCCAGGTCGAGCTGGCCCAGCTCGAGTACCAGCTGCCGCGGCTGACACGGCTGTGGACGCACCTGTCACGAACCCAGGGTGGGATCGGGTCGCGGGGCCCCGGCGAGAGCCAGCTGGAGACCGACCGGCGGACGATCCGCGAGCGGATCAAGAAGATGAAGGAGCGAGTCGAGGAGGTCCGCCGGGCCCGCGCCACGGCGGCTCGCGGTCGAGACCGGCGACTGCTCTCGACCGTCGGCATCGTCGGCTACACGAACTCCGGGAAGTCGACGCTCCTCAACGCCCTCGTCGGCTCCGAGGTGGCGCTGGCCGAGGACCGGCTGTTCGCGACCCTCGATCCGACGTCGCGCCAGGTCCGGCTGGGCGATGGCCAGACCGCGATCCTGACCGACACGGTGGGGTTCATCCACAAGCTGCCACACCAGCTCGTCGACGCCTTCCGGGCGACCCTCGAGGAGGTCAACCGGGCCGACGTCCTGCTCGAGGTCGTCGACGCGGCGGACGCCCATCGCGACGAGCACCGGGCCACCGTCCAGCAGGTCCTCGACGAGCTCGGCGCCGGCGACAAGCCGCGGCTGGTCGTGTTCAACAAGCAGGACCTCCTCGATCCCTCGGCGCTCGACCCGGCGCGCCCCGCCCCGGCCATCGCCGGCGCGGTCTTCGTCTCGGCGCTGACCGGCTACGGCCTTGACACCCTGCGGGCCGAGCTCGCGGCGCTCCTCGCCTCGCTGTGGGTCTCGGTCGACGTCCACCTGCCGTACACGGCCGGGGAGCTGCTCGCCCGGATCCGCGAGCGCGGGACCGTCGAGCTCGAGTACGGCGACCGCGACGTCCGCGTCCGGGGCCACGTCGCGCCCGCCCTCGCCAGCGAGCTGCAGGCCGCGGCCGGTCGCGGCGTCCCGGACGGAGCGCCGGAGGGCGATCGCGAGAGGGCGGCTCGAGGCTGACCACGCACGATGTCCCGGCGGGCCGTGGACGGGCTGTGGACGGGGCCCCCGAAATGAGCCGTCAATCCGTGAAAGTCGTGGATAAGTGGGTTCCGTTCCCCGGGCGCCCGGCTATTCTTCGATTTGCCCAGAGGGGCCACGAACCACCACCGATCCTGCCGGTGCTTGCATCGGCAAGTCGCTCGAATCGCTAGCTGTTCGGGTTGATGGGGTCGGAACGGGGCGCGGCGGTTCCTCTGGGCGTTTTGATTCCCCTCGCCAGGAACGCGGCCGCCGGCAAGGCGCGAGCGGATGCCGATCGATCACGTCCTCCTCGCGGTGGCCGACGTTCGAGCCAGCGCGGCCGTGCTGTGGCGGCGCCACGGGCTCGCGGCGATCGAGGGCGGAGTCCACCCGGGCTGGGGCACCGCGAACTGGCTCGTGCCGCTGGGCTCGTCCTACCTCGAGCTCGTCTACGTCGATGACCCCGTCGTCGCGGCCGAGAGTGCCTTCGGACGCCGCGCCCGCGATGTCATCGCCGGCGGCGGCGGACCGTACGCCTGGGCCGTGGCGCCCGCCGACGTCGAGGCGGTCGCCGCCCGCCTCCGCCTGCCGCTGGTTGGCGGCTCGAGACGCCGGCCCGATGGCCGCGTCGTGACCTGGCGGACCGTCGGCCTCGGGATCGCCCTCGAGGACCCGTCGCG
>DATEZX010000012.1:0-4761 GCA_035255225.1 Candidatus Limnocylindrales bacterium | reverse complement strand
GTCTCGCTACCCGCCGCCGGACCGATCGCGTTCGCCGCCGTCGACGTGCTGTGGCTCGACGGCGAGCCGCTCCTCGACGTGCCGCTCGGGGAGCGGAAGCGTCTGCTGGAATCCGTGGTGGTCGATGGCGACCTCGTTCGCCGGACGGTGGCCGTCCGGGCTCCGGTCGAGCACTGGCAGGGCCAGTGGCGGGCCCTGGGCTTCGAGGCCATGGCCGTCAAGGCGGCGAACAGTCGCTACGTGCCCGGGGGACGGAGCCGCGATTGGACGATCGTGCCCATCGGGCGTACCTGACCGGGACCGAGCCGGCGTCTGCCGCGGCTGGTCGGGAGCCGACTGCGGCAGACGGCATGGGGCCCGTGCGGGTCCGACATGCCCGTCGGTGGTACGGTGGCGAGGTGCCCGAGACGGTGCTGACGCCCGCGATCCGCGACGAGATCGCCCGGCTGGAACGCGCCGACATCATGGTCGGTGTGCCCAGCTTCAAGAACGCGGCGACCATCGGCTACGTCGTTCGCGCCGCCCAGGCCGGCCTGGTCCAGTACTTCCCCGAGCTCCGGCCTGTCGTGGTCAACTCCGACGCCGGCTCGCCGGACGGGACCCAGCGGGTCGTCGTGGAGACCGAGCCGCCGGAGTACGTCGAGCGGATCCTCCTGGTCCGGCCGACGAATCGCCTCGCCCGGGTCTCGCTGACCTACCCCGAGGTCGACGGCGTCGGAGGCAAAGGCGCGGCCCTTCGGACGATCTTCGAGATCGCGGCGGCCCTGGAGGTTCAAGCCCTGGTTGTCGTCGATTCCGACCTGCGGAGCATCGTTCCCGAGTGGATCGAGCTGCTGGCCGGCCCGATCCTCAAGGGCGGCTACGACTTCGTCGCGCCGCTCTACGCCCGCCACAAGCACGACGGCACGATCACCAACACCGTCACCTATCCGCTGACGAGGGCGCTCTACGGACTGCGGGTTCGCCAGCCGATCGGCGGCGACTTCGGAGTCTCGGGCGACCTCGTTCGGCACTACCTCGCGGCGACCGGCTGGACCGAGGACGTGTCGCGCTTCGGGATCGACATCTGGATGACGACCGAGGCCGTGACGAGCGGCTTCGCCGTGTGCCAGACGCGACTCGGGGCGAAGGTCCACGATCCGAAGGACCCCGGCGCCGACCTCGGGCCGATGTTCCGCCAGGTCGTGACGACGATCCTCCGCGAGGCGGTGCGCCACGCCGACCGCTGGCGGCCGGTTCGGGGAAGCCACGACGTCCCGGCCTACGGCTTCGAGCGCGTCGCCGATCCACCGCCCCTCGAGATCAACGTCCTGCGGCTCCTCTCGGAGTTCCACGCCGGCTCGCTGACGATGACCGAGCGCTGGCGCGCGATGCTCGCGCCGGCGACGGCCGAGGCGGTCGAGGTCCTCGCCGCCGAGGCCGGCTCGGTCGCCACGGAGGCGCGCCACCGGCTCGAGCTCGACGTGCCCGGCGTCTCGACCCCGACGACGGCGCTGATGGCCGACGCAGCCGCCGGGTTCGCCTTCCCGGACGAGCTGTGGGCGCGAGTCGTCTACGACCTGGTCATCGCCGCACGCGACGACGAGGCCCGCCTCGACGCCTTCGTCGCGGCCCTCGTGCCGGTCTACTTCGGGCGCGTCGCGAGCTTCGTCATCGAGAACCGCGACCTGACGACCGACCGGGCCGAGGAGCGCGTCGAGCGCCAGGCCCGCGAGTTCGAGCGCCTCAAGCCCTATCTCGTCGAACGCTGGGGCGCGGTGCGAGCGGTTCCCGCGAGCCCCGCCGGCGTCGTGTGAGCCGGGCCCAGGTCGCGATCGCCGGATGAGCGAGCCCCTGCCGGTCCGAGTCGTGATTCCGGTGGCCAACCCGGCGACGGCCGAGGAGCTCGTACGCCTCGGAGCGGACCTCCTCGAGCCACGCGGCGGCGAGGTCACCGCGCTCGGGATCGTCGAGGTCCCCGAGGGCATGGCCCTCTCGGAGGGCGCGACGCGGGCCCGCCACGCCCGGCGGCTGCTCCAGCGGGTCCTCGACTTCGTGCCCCAGGGCACGCCGATCCACCCGATCGTCCGGATCGGGCGCCACGCCGCGGAGGGCATCGTCGAGGCCGCCGCGGAGCTGGATGCCGACCTGATCGTCTTCGGCTGGGGCGGCAAGGCGCCGGCCGGCGGCCGGGATGCGGCCGGAGCGCCGTTCTCGAGCACGATCGACGATGTCCTTCGCGAGGCCACCTGCGACGTCGCGGTCGTGAAGCAGCGCGGCGTCCGCGAGGTCAAGCGCGTCGTCGTGCCGGTCCGGGGCGGACCCCACGCCGAGCTGGCGCTGCGCTTCGGCGACGCGATCGCGCGCCGCCACGGGGCGACCCTGGTGGCCCTCCACGTCGTGCCGCCGGGCATCACCATCGCCGTGCGCGCCCAGGCCGAGCGCGCTCTGCAGGGGTTCGTCCGCCAGCACGTCGGCAGCGGCGCCGAGATGCTCGTCCGCGAGGCCTCGAACGTCCGGGCGGCGATCCTCCGCGAGGCCGAGCAGTCCGACATCGTGGTCATGGGCGCCGCCGCGCCGACGTCCTCGCTCGACGGCGGCGTCCACTCGCTCGGCGCGATGCCCGAGGCGATCGCGACCCGCGCGCGGACGACCGTCGTCGTCGTGAAGACCCGCGAGGCCATCGGCCGCCAGACCTTCGAGCAGCTGGCCTCTCGCGCCGAGACCCTCGCCGCGGCCGACCGGGCCGCCGAGGAATCTCGCGCCGTGCCGGCCCGGGTCGAACGGTGGTTCGGCGAGTCCAACTTCCACCACGCCGAGTTCGCCGACCTGCGCCGGCTCACCCAGCTCAAGGAGAAGCAGGGCCTGACGGCCAGCCTCGTCCTGCCGACCCTCAACGAGGAGGAGACGATCGGGCCGATCGTCCGGCGCGCGATCCGCGAGATGGTCGGCCGCGTGCCGCTCCTCGACGAGGTCCTCGTCATCGACTCGGCGTCGACCGACCGGACCCGCGAGATCGCCGAGTCCGAGGGCGCCCGCGTCGTCCAGCATCACGACGTCCTGAGCCGCTACGGCTCGTTCCGGGGCAAGGGCGAGGCTCTCTGGAAGTCGCTGTACGAGACGTCCGGCGACCTCATCGTGTGGGCCGACACCGACGTCCGGAGCTGGCATCCCCGGATGGTCTACGGGACCCTCGGCCCGCTCCTCCACGAGCCGCGCCTGCAGTACGTCAAGGGCTACTACCAGCGCCCCATCGTCCAGGGCGGGGTCCTGCGCGAGGGCGGCGGCGGGCGCGTCACCGAGCTCGTCGCGCGACCGCTGATCAACCTCTTCTTCCCCGAGCTGTCGGGCTTCATCCAGCCGCTCGCCGGGGAGTACGCCGGGCGGCGCGCGCTCCTCGAGCAGATCCCGTTCTTCACCGGCTACGCGGTCGAGATCGGGCACCTCATCGACGTGGCCGAGCGCGTCGGGATCGAGGGCCTCGGCCAGGTCGACCTCGAGCGGCGGATCCATCGCAACCAGGAGCTCGAGGGCCTGTCACGCATGAGCTTCGTCATCCTGCAGGCCGTCATGAAGCGCCTGGAGGAGCGACGCAAGGTCCGCCTCTTCGCCGAGCTCGGGTCGACGATGAAGCTGCCGCGCTCTGGTCGGGGCCGCCTGTCCCTCGAGGTCCAGGAGCTCGCCGACCTGGAGCGTCCGCCGATGGTCCGCATCCCCGAGTACCTCGAGCGTCGCCAGGAGGCGCGAGCCGAGTCGCTGGCGATCGAGAACCTCATCGGCTGAGCGGTCTTCGCTCGAGGATGATGCGGATCGTCATCGCGCCCGATTCGTTCAAGGGCTCGCTCAGCTCGGTCGCCGTGGCCCGGGCCCTCGCCGCAGGCTGGCGCCGGGCGCGCCCCGACGACGAGGTCCTGCTGATGCCGCTCGCGGATGGCGGGGAGGGGACGTTGGCGGCCATCGAGGCGGCCGGCGGCTGGATCCGCCGCCGCACCCCGGCGCACGATCCGGTCGGCCGGCCGATCGAGGCCGCGTGGCTCCAGTCAGCTGACGGCGATCGCGCGGTCGTCGAGCTGGCCGCCGCGTCGGGGATCTCGCGGCTCAGCCGCGCCGAGCAGGACCCCTTCGCCGCCTCGACGTTCGGGACCGGCGAGCTCCTCACCGCCGCCATCGGGGCGGGGGCGAGCGAGATCACCCTCGGCATCGGCGGCAGCGCGACGACCGACGGCGGTCGCGGCTTCGTCGAAGCCCTCGGCGGCCGCGTGTCCGGCGCCGCGAGGGACGAGCACGACTGGTCGGCCGTCACGGCCGACCTGCGGGGGCTCGATCGGCGCCTCGAGGTGACCCGTCTACACGTGGCCTGCGACGTCGACAACCCGCTCCTCGGACCGCGCGGGGCCGCGGCGACGTACGGGCCGCAGAAGGGCGCGGCGCCCGACGACGTGCCGGTCCTCGATCGGCGGCTCGGAGCCTGGGCCGACGCGCTGGAGCGCTCGTCCGGCCGCCGCGAGCGGGACACGCCGGGCGCCGGAGCGGCCGGCGGCATCGGATTCGCGCTGCTGTGCCTCGCCGGCCGCTTCGCCTGGTTCGGACTGGAGCCGGGCGTCGAGCTCGTCATGGCCGCCACGGGCTTCGCCGCGGCGCTCCGGGACTCGGACCTGGTGCTGACCGGCGAGGGCCGGATCGACGCCCAGACGGCCCACGGCAAGACTGCGCTCGGCGTCGCGCGCCGCGCCCGGGACGCGGGCGTCGCGTGCTACGCCGTCGGGGGCAGCGTCGACGCCG
>DATEZX010000011.1:0-3257 GCA_035255225.1 Candidatus Limnocylindrales bacterium | reverse complement strand
GCCACGGCCGCGGCGGCGCTCGAGCCCAGGCCGCGCTCCAGCGGGATCTCGTTCCGGACCTCCAGCCGCCAGGCGACGTCCTTGAGCCCGTGGACGCCGAGCTCGTCGAGGGCGGCCATGAGGGCAAGGACGGTTCGGTTCGCCGGGTCGCCGACCAGCTCGCCGGCATCCTCGCCCTCGGCAACGAGCTCAACCGGCGGCGCGCCGTCGACGCGCGACCGCGCCTCGAGCGAGATGCGGAGCCGAAGGTCGACCGCGAGCCCCAGGCAGTCGAACCCCGCCCCGAGGTTGGCGATGGTGGCCGGGACCTCGACGGTTGCCCGGGTCCTGACGAGCGGTGCGAGCGCCGCGGCGTCCGCAGTGGTGGCGTTCACCAGCCGAGCGCCCGCCTGACGGACGCCTCGTCGGCCGTGGCTTCGACGATCCGATGACCGACCGCGCGTTCGGCAGTGTGCGGATCCTTCAGGCCCGAGCCGGTCAGGACGCACACGACGAGGGTCTCCGGCCTGAGCTCGCCCGCGGCGGCGAGCTTCGTGACGCCCGCGACGGATGCCGCCGAGGACGGCTCGCAGAACACCCCTTCGACCTCGGCCAGGGCGTGATAGGCGGCCAGGATCTCGTCGTCGGTGACGGCCTCGATGCGGCCGCCCGAGTCGTCGCGGGCGGCGACGGCGCCGGCCCACGACGCCGGGTTGCCGATCCGGATCGCCGTCGCCACCGTCTCGGGTCGCTCGACCGGCGCGCCCTGGACGATCGGCGCCGCGCCCGCCGCCTGGAAGCCGAGCATCCGAGGGCGACTTGCGACGTGGCCAGCCGCGGCGTACTCGACGAAGCCGGCCCAGTAGGCGGTGATGTTCCCGGCGTTGCCGACGGGGATGGCGAGGCAGTCGGGCGCCCGTCCGAGGTCATCGCAGACCTCGTACGCGGCCGTCTTCTGGCCCTGGATCCGGAATGGGTTGACGGAGTTGACCAGCGTCGCCGGGCTGTCCGGCTCGTCGGCGATGCCACGCACGATCGAGAGGGCGTCGTCGAAGTTGCCATCGACCGCGATGACGCGAGCGCCGGCGATGAGGGCCTGGAGGAGCTTCCCGAGCGCGATCGCGCCCCGGGGCAGGACCACCGCGACGGGGAGGCCGGCGGCTGCGCCGTACGCCGCAGCCGAGGCGGAGGTGTTGCCGGTCGAGGCGCAGATGAGCGATCGAGCTCCGCCCTCGATCGCCTTCGACACGGCGACGACCATGCCCCGGTCCTTGAAGGACCCCGTGGGATTGAGCCCCTCGAGCTTGAGATGGAGGTTCGGGAGACCGATGCGCCTGCCCAGCCGGGAGGCGGCGACGAGCGGCGTGAAGCCCTCGCCCAGGGTCAGCCGCGGCGTCCGGTCCGTGATCGGCAGGAATCGCCGGTACCGCTCGACAAGCCGGGGGCGCGGCGAGCCGAGCCCAGCGCCGGGTGAGGTCATCACGACAGCGAGCGGGCGCCGTGCCCTAGGAGTTGTAGACGCCCATCAGCGGCTCGAGGAGGCGCTGGCGGCTCTCGGGTTGGATCGTCGCCGTCCGCTGGCGATTCGGGCGGACCGCTGCCGCGATCGCCGCGACGTCGACGCCGGCGTGGGCGACGAGCCGGTTGATGGCGTCGAGGTAGGCGATGACCGAGGCCTCCAGGACGTTGGCGTGGACTCCCCGGCCGGCGTAGCCCGGGTCGTGGGCCCCCGCGGTCCGGGACCGGATGCTGAGGCTCACCGAGGCCTCGGCAGCGTGGCCGGTCCCCATCGCATGGACGTTGAACGACTCGAGCTCGACACCATCGCCGACGAACGGCGCCAGCGCGACGTCGATGGCCCGCATGAGGGCGTCGATGCCGCCGTTGCCCATGCTCGACGCCCGCCACGTGCGGCCGGCGCCGCGCAGGGCGAGGCTCGCCCGGCTCGGCCGGCTGTTGCCGGACGTCGCCGACCAGCGTTCGAGGGCGAAGGCGCCGCCGGGCGATGGCTCGACCACGGGCTCGAGGCGGCGGGCGACTGACGGTGGCATGTCGGGGGCTCCTCTAGAGGTCGATCCTGGTCAGCCAGTGGGCGTAGCGAGGGTCCCGGCCGCGAACCGCCGCGAAGTAGCGCTCCTGGAGATCCCGCGCGATCGGGCCGGGGACCGATGCGTGGCCGATCGGGCGGCTGTCGATCGAGGCGACCGGCGCGACCTGGGCACCGGTGCCGGTCAGGAAGACCTCGTCGGCGACGTACAGCTCGGTCCGGTCGACCTTGCGCTCGGCGACGGCGTAGCCGGCGTCGCGGGCGACCTCCATGACGGCGTCGCGGGTGATCCCCGGCAGGACGTCGTCGGCGACCGGCGGCGTCACGATCTCGCGACCCCGGACGACAAACAGGTTCGCGCTCGATGCCTCGGCGACGTGGCCGTCGGCGGTCAGCATGACCGCTTCCTCGTAGCCGCCCGCGTGGGCGTCCTCGACCGCGAGACAGGCGTTGACGTAGGAGCCGGTGATCTTGCCGCGGGCCGGGATGGCGTTGTCGTTGACGCGCTGCCAGCCGGAGATCGCGATCCGGAGGCCGGTCGTCGGGACGTAGTCGCCCATCGGGAAGGCGTAGATCGCGACGCGCTCGGCGAGCCCGCTCAGCTGGAGCCGGAGCGACCGGGCCGACTTGTAGAGGATCGGCCGGACGTAGATGTCCTCGGCGCGTCCCTGGCGCTTCAGGAGCTCGACGGTGATCGCCATGAGCTCGTCGACCGACTCCGGGGGATGCGAGCGGAGCAGCCGGCCGTTCCGCAGGAAGCGCTCGTAATGCTCCCGGAGCAGCAGGACGGCGAGGCCGCCATCCGCCTGGCGGTAGGCCCGGATCCCTTCGAAGACCGCCGTCCCGTAGTGCAGGGAGTGGGTCGCGATGCTGACCGTGGCCTGCTCGAACGGCACGAGCGCGCCCTCGAAGTAGGCCCACGGGCACGCGACGATGACGCTCCCGTCGGTCGGGGCCGCGACCGGTCTCACGGTCGGGGTCGTCGTGGTGGCGCGGGACGGCGTCGCGGCGCGGGACGGCGTCGCGGCGCGGGTCGGCGTCGCGGTTGGGGAGCTGGTCACGGATCGTCCTTTCGGGCTGGACCGGCTGGTCTCGGTGGTCATGTCGCGGCGATCGCCTTCGCCGCGGCGACCCGGCGCTTCGGTGGCCGGACGGGGCGGGCGTCGGCCTTCCAGAGGCCGTACTCCAGGGAGTCCGTCAGGGCGCCCACGGACGCGCCGATGATGTTGGT
>DATEZX010000010.1:0-13300 GCA_035255225.1 Candidatus Limnocylindrales bacterium | reverse complement strand
GGGCCCACACGCTGCCGTCACGAGCCGACTCGACGCGCAGCCACTCGGACAGCGCGTTCACCACGCTCACGCCGACGCCGTGCAGGCCGCCCGAGACCTTGTAGCCGCCACCGCCGAACTTCCCTCCCGCGTGGAGGACCGTGTGGACCACCTCGAGGGCGTCCTTGCCCGTGGCATGCCGCCCGACCGGGACGCCTCGGCCGTCATCGACGACCTCGACCAGGCCGTCCGCCGTGACGGTGACGCGGATGTTCCGGGCGTAGCCGGCCATCGCCTCGTCGATCGAGTTGTCGACGACCTCCCAGACGAGGTGATGCAGGCCGCGGACATCGGTCGAGCCGATGTACATGCCAGGCCGGCGGCGGACCGCCTCGAGGCCCTCCAGGACCTGGATGCTGGCGGCCGTGTAGTCAGAACCGGCAGCGCGGCGCGCCCGCGGCTCCTTGACGGTCACGCCGTGGCCCCGGTGAGCCGGTCGTACAGGCGGGTGAGCTCGTCGTCGCTGTAGAACTCGATGACGATCCGCCCGCCACGCCGGGACCGGGCGAGCGACACCTTCGTCCCGAGAGCGCGCCGCAGGTCCTCCTCGACGCGCTCCAGATCGGGGTCGCGCGGGTCTGTCGCCTTGGCGGGGTCGGCGCCCGAGCGCGCCGGCTTCGGCTCGCGGATCCGGCGGACGAGCTCCTCGGTCTGCCGCACGGAAAGGTCACGCTGGACGACCGGCTCCAGCAGGCGCGCCTGGGCTTCGACCGGCAGCCCGCCGATCGCGCGGGCATGGCCCTCGGTGACCTGCCCCGCGGCGACGGCTGCCTGCACCGCCGGGTGCAGGTCGAGCAGGCGAAGGGTGTTCGCGACGGTTGATCGGGCGCGCCCGACCCGCGACGCGAGGTCCTCCTGGGTGAACGCGAACTCGTCGATGAGCTGGCGGTAGGCCCGTGCGGCCTCGATCGGGTCGAGGTCCTCGCGCTGGAGGTTCTCGACGAGGGCCAGCTCCAGCTGGTCCCGGTCGGCGAGCTGGCGCACGACAGCCGGCACTCGTTCGAGGCCGGCCATCCTCGCCGCCCGAACCCGCCGCTCGCCCGCCACGAGCTGGTAGCCGTCGATCGTCTCCGTCACGAGGATGGGCTGGATCACGCCGTGCTGGCGGATGCTCGCCGCGAGCGTCTCGAGGGCGTCGTCCGCCATCCGCAGGCGAGGCTGGCGCGGGTTGTCCCGAATGCGGTCCAGGGCGACCTCGACCGTGGCGCCACTCGACGGAGCGCGCTGGGGGATGAGCGCCGCGAGGCCTCGGCCGAGGCCCGTGCCGGGACGCACGGTCATGCGGCGACCGCGGCCGCGTCGCGGGCCCGGAACTCGTCGGCGAGGGCCGCGTACGCGAGCGCGCCGCGCGAGGTCGGGGCATAGGCGTGAATCGCGAGGCCATGACTCGGCGCTTCCGACAGCCGGACGCTGCGGGGGATCATGGTCTCGTAGACCCGCCCGCCGAGGTGCGCCCGAACCTCCGCGGCGACCTGGGCCGAGAGGTTCGTGCGGCCGTCGTACATGGTCAGCACGGCACCCTTCACCTCGAGGCGGGGATTCAGGTGGTCACGGACGAGGTTGACCGTCGCGAGGAGCTGGCCGAGGCCCTCCAGCGCGTAGTACTCGCATTGGATCGGGATGAGCGTGGAGTCGGCCGCCGTCAGGGCGTTGACGGTCAACAGGCCGAGCGACGGGGGACAGTCGATCAGGACGTAGTCGTACGGGTTCGTGACCGCGCCGAGCAGACGCGCAAGGCGCCGCTCACGCTGCTCGAGGGGGGCGAGCTCGACCTCTGCTCCGGCGAGGGCGATCGACGACGGCACGACCGACAGTCCGGCGACGCCGCCGTCGACCGTGAGCTCGTCGAGGCTGACGGCGTCGATCACCGCGTCGTAGACCGATCGCTCACGCGCGCGATCCAAGCCGAGGCCGCTCGTGGCGTTGCCCTGGGGATCGAGATCGATCACGAGGACACGGTCGCCGGCGAGGGCGAGATAGCTCGCAAGATTGACGACCGTGGTGGTCTTTCCGACGCCGCCCTTCTGGTTGGCACAGGCAATGGTCTGGCTCAATCAGGAGCCCTTCCGGCGGTCGTTCACGGATCTCGATTCTAGCATTGGAACCCCGTCCGCCTCGTTCGTCGAACCGTCCGTGGGGAACATCGGAAGGGTGCCCGTCGGCCATGCACGGCCGCTTATCCACGGCCCGACGGCCGGCCCCGCGAACCCTGGAGGGGGGCGGAGCGGTCCGGCGCCGGGGCCGATCCGTGCGCCAGCGGCCAGGTTTCACGTGCAACATCGGCGGAGTTCCCGACAGGCGACGAGGCGATTGCCGGACTCGACGGGCCCGTGGGATACTCGACGGACGGCGCGAGGTCATGCCGTCCGACCGTCGCCGCGATGAGGAACCGGCTCGAGCGCGGCACCTCCCAGTCCGTCGAGGATCCAAGCCGCAGATGAGCCTCCTCCTCTCCGCGATCGGGGCGACCGTGGCGGCAGTTCTCGACGTTTCACTCAGCAGCCGCTACCTCACGATTGGCAATGCCGGTCCGCATCTCGTCCTCGTCCTCGGCGTCATCTGGTCGATTGCGGCCGGGATCGAGCGCGGCATCGCCTGGGGGTTCATCGGTGGCCTGGTCCTCGACGCGCTGCTCGCGCGGCCCCTCGGCGCCTCGGCATTTGCGCTTCTCGTCGCGGTCGGCGGCGCGCAGCTCATCAGCCAGCCCCTGGTTCGCCTCCGACTCCTGGCCCCCGTCGTCGCGGTTCCGGTGCTGAGCGTCGTGTACTCGGTGCTGGTCGTGGTCCTGACGTCGAGCAGCCAGCCGGGCACGGGCCTCGGCGACCCAGGTGGCCTGTTCCTGCCAGGCGCCGTGTATGACGGCGTGCTGGGCATCTTGCTCGGCCCGCTGATCGTGTCGGCCCACGATCGGCGGCTCGCGGTCGAGCGCGTCGACTGGTGACGGGATGACGACCGAGCTGGCGCCGGCACGGCCAGAAGGTCGGCCGGCCCTGCGGTTCATCGCGTTCGGGATCGTCATCATCCTGACCTCGAGCCTGCTGCTCGTGCGGCTGTTCGCACTGCAGGTCACCGCCGGGGCGCGGTACACGGCTCTCGCCACGGCGAATCGGACCGAGGTCCAGGCGATCCCGTCGACCCGCGGGCTCATCTTCGACCGCAGCGGCCGCCCGCTGGTCACGAACGTCGCGAGCTACAGCGTCAAGATCCGGCCGGCGGACCTGCCCGAGTCCCGTCGCGGGGAGGTCGTCGACGCGCTCGCGAACCTCCTCGGCAAGGATCCGCTCGACATCAACCTGGCGATCGACTCCAATCCCGGCTCGCGCTACGACCTGGTCCGTGTCGCCTCGAATGTCGATCCGACGGTCGCGAACTTCATCTCCGAGTCGAGCCAGGACCTGCCCGGCGTCGAGGTCGAGGTCGAGACGCAGCGGGAGTACCCGTACGGCCCGCTGTTCTCACAGATCCTCGGCTACACGGGTCCGATCAACGCCGCCGAGCTCGATCGCCTCGCTCCTGCCGGCTACCAGCCGGACGACCTCATCGGCCGGGCGGGCGTCGAAGCGACGTACGAGGACCAGCTCCGTGGCCAGTACGGGCTCCAGACGGTCGAGCGAGATGCCACCGGCCGCCAGATCCAGGTCCTGCAGACCAATCAGAACGCGGTGCCGGGATCGTCGCTGCGGCTGACGATCGATCTCCACATGCAGCAGCTCGCCGAGCAGGCGCTCGCATGGGGCATGAAGGCGGCCCACCTCAAGCGCGGCGCGTTCATCGTCATGAACCCCCAGACCGGCGAGATCCTGGCGATGGCCAGCCAGCCGACCTACGACGACAACCTCTTCGCCCAGGGGATCAGCACGAAGCAATACCAGGCGATCGTCAATGACCCGAACCACCCGCTGCTCAACCAGGGGATCTCGAACCAATACCCACCCGGTTCGACCTTCAAGATGGTCACGTCGATCGCGGCATTGGCCGACGGCAGGATCAGCACCGCCGAGCGCCTCCGGACGGCGGGCTTCCTGGAGCTGGGCGGCCAGCGCTTCTACGACTGGAACCTGCGCGGATTCGGGCTCTGCAACCTGCAGTGTGGGTTCGCGAACTCGAGCGACACGTACTTCTACCAGGTCGCGGCGCGCGTCGGGATCGACCGCCTGTCGTACTGGGCGCACCAGTTGGGCTTCGGAGCGCCGACCGGCATCGACCTCCCGAACGAGGCGAGTGGGACGATCCCGTCGAACCAGTGGAAGATGCAGACCTTCGGCGAGGCGATCCGACCCGGCGAGGTCTACCTGGCCGGGATCGGCCAGGGCTACGACGCCGTGACCCCGTTGCAGCTCCTCGATGCGTACTGCGCGGTCATCAACGGCGGGACCCTGCTGGCGCCGCGAGTCGTGGAGGACGTCATCGGGCCTGACGGGCAGGTCAGCGTGCCGTACACGCCGCAGGTCGTGCGCAAGCTGAACGTCTCGGCGGCCATCCTCAGGACGATGCGAGTCAACGCTCGCCATGTCGTGACCGGCGGCCACACCCTGAACCTCTACAAAGAGCCGTTCATCGTTGCCGGCAAGACCGGAACGGCGCAGTTCGGCGTGGCCCTTCCGAACGGCAACCTCCCCTACCACGAGTGGTTCGTGGGCTGGGTCCCCAAGGATCCCTGGAGCCACGCCTCCGACCCGGGCGGGTACCAGGCCGCCGCGCGAACCGATTCGCAGCTGGCCTTCGTGGCGTTCTCCTACGACGCCAACACCCGCGGCAACCCCTCGACCGAGATCTCGAAGTACTTCCTGCAGCTCTACTTCGGGACCACGAAGGACTACCGGCTGCTGAGCGAGCTCCAGCGGGCCAAGGGCTACTGAGACGGCGATGGGACACGCCGACGCCCGCGTCGCCACCGCCACCAACTGGCCCAACAGCAAGGTCGGGGCCGTCTGGCGAGCCTTCGACCTCCAGCTCGCGACCTATGCCGCCCTGCTGATGGGCTTCGGGCTGGTCATGGCCTACAGCAACTCGGCGGCGGGCAGCGGCGATGCCCTCGCGGGCGGATCGGTATTCCTGCGGGGCCTCGTCTGGGCGGCCCTGGCCCTGGCCGTGTTCATCGTCGCGACCGCATTCGACTACCACTGGCTGAAGACCTTCACCTGGCCGATCTACGCCTTCCAGCTGGGTCTCCTCGGCGTGACCCTCGCGATCGGCTCCGGGATCGGGGGGTCATCGCGGTGGGTCACGATCCTTGGCCTGCAGTTCCAGTTCAGCGAGATCGCGAAGATCCTGATGATCATCGTCCTCGCGAGCTACCTCGGCGCTCGGAGGGGCCGTCTGTCGTCGCTGTGGTCCATCCTCGGCGCCTGCGTCCTCGTCGGTCCGCCGCTCCTCCTCGTCCTGCTCCAGCCCGACCTCGGGACGTCGCTGGTGTTCGCGGCCATCCTCGCCGGGATGCTGTTCATGTCGGGGGCGAGCCTGCGCTGGCTGTCGCTGCTCGCCGGCGCCGGCATCGCCGCGATGCCGTTCATCTGGACCTACGTGCTGCGCGACTACCAGAAGGGCCGGCTGACGGCATTCCTCGACCCGCTCGGTGATCTGCAGGGCGCCGGCTACCAGCTCTACCAGGCCCAGATCGCGGTCGGCTCCGGCGGCTGGTTCGGCAAGGGCCTCACGAACGGCACCCAGAACGCCCTCGACTTCCTGCCTGTCCAGAACACCGACTTCGTGTTCGCGATCCTTGCCGAGGAGCTCGGGTTCGTGGGCGCCCTGGTCGTGCTCGGCCTGTTCGTCGCGCTGCTGTGGCGGGTCCTCGCCGCGGCCTGGCGATCGAAGGATCCGTTCGGCACGATGTTCGGCTGCGGCGTGGCCGCGATGGTCCTGTTCCAGGTCCTGGTGAACGTCGGGATGGTCATCGGGATCATGCCGATCACGGGCATCCCGTTGCCATTCGTGACGCACGGCGGGGCGTCGTTGGTCAGCCTGGCGGCGGGGCTCGGGATCCTCGAGAGCATCAACATCCGCCAGGGCCGGGCCGAATGGTGAACGCGCGCGCCTCGTGCTGAGCGCTTATCCCCGCGTTCGGTGATATCGCCGATCACGTGAAGAAGGACGGGCTTCTTCGGGCGCCATCGACTGGTTCATCGGGGCTTCTGATGCTCGGGCGGGTGATGAGGCTCGTGCATGAGGGCGAGCGCGAACGTCTTGTAGCCGTCCCAGTAATCGGGGCCGTCCTCGGCACCCGGGTTGAGCTGCGCCCAGGCATTCAGGGTTCGGACATGGCGCCCGAGATCGTGGACGCCCGTCGCCTCGACAACCTGTCGGGTGGCCTCTGGCCCCGCGCCCGGTGCTCCTCGAAGCGCCAGCTGGACCCAGCTGCTGTTGTACTTCGCCATCAACCTGAGCATGGGCCGATGCTCAGGGAGGGTCAAGGTTCCGACGCGTCAGACGGAGCCGCGACACTACCCGCCGGCCGCTCGGATTGACGCTCGATCGGGGCTCGCCGTACACTCCCCATTCGCGCCTCGGCCCGGCCGAGGCAGCGTTCTGCTGAGAATCACGGCCGCGGTCGATCGCCGCGCCACCGCAGGCCATGCCCAGGGGACCCATGTACGCAGTCATCGAGACCGGCGGGAAGCAGTACCGCGTCGAGGTCGGCACCGAGCTCCAGGTCGAGCTTCTGGAGGCCGCCCCCGGCGAGTCGGTGCGTATCGACCGCGTCCTGCTCGTCGCCGACGGTGACACGGCGGCGATCGGCCGGCCGGTGGTCGCCAACGCCTCCGTGGCGGCCGAGGTGGTGGGCCGTGATCGCGGCGAGAAGGTGATCTCGTTCAAGTACCGCCCGAAGGCCCGCCGGCGCGTCAAGAAGGGCCATCGCCAGGAGCTGACGCTGCTCCGGATCAGCGACATCATCCTCGACGGCCACAGCGCCGCCGCCGACGTCGCCGAGGCCGAGGCCGCCCGCAAGCGCGATCGAGCGAAGCTCGAGGAGGCGGCTCGCCGCCAGGCCGCCGCCGACGCCGAGCTGGCGGCGAAGCTCAAGTCCGAGAAGCCGGCCGCGCCGGCCAAGGCTTCCGCCACGTCCGAGGCCAAGCCGAAGGGCCGTGCGAAGGCAGAGGCCAAGCCACAGGAGCCCGCCAGGGCCGCGGCCAAGGCGCAGGCCAAGGGCGAGGCCAAGCCGACCGCGAAGGCAGGCGCCGCGAAGGCAGGCGCCGCGAAGCCACAGGCCAAGGCGCCGTCCAAGCCCGCGGCGAAGGCGGCCGGCGAGAAGACCGCATCATCGCCCAAGGTCAAGGCTCCCCCGGCCAAGAGCCCGGCCAAGCGCCCCACGAAGAAGGAATCCTGAGACATGGCGCACAAGAAGGCGGGCTCGAGCTCCAAGAACGGCCGCGACAGCGTCGGCCAGCGACTCGGCATCAAGGCCGGTGACGGCGAGCTGGTCACGGCCGGCTCGATCATCGTTCGCCAGCGCGGCATGACCTTCCTCGCCGGCGCCGGCGCTGGGCTCGGCCACGACTACACGGTGTTCGCGACGATGCCCGGCCGCGTGAGGTTCGAGCACGCCACGAAGGCCAAGAAGCGGGTCAGCGTCATCGCCGAGGCTGGCGCCGCGCCGGCCACGACGACGGCCACGGGATCGGCCACGTCCCAGGCCGGCCGCCCGACGACGGAGGCCTCGGCATGAAGGCCGACGTCCATCCCAAGTACTACGAGGCGAAGGTCCACTGTGGCTCGTGCGGGACCGAGTGGACGGTCGGCTCGACGAAGCCCGAGCTGCGGGTCGACGTCTGCGGCAACTGCCACCCGTTCTACACGGGCAAGCAGACGATCATCGACACGGCCGGCCAGGTCGAGCGGTTCCAGAAGCGCCTCGAGCGCCAGATCCGGGCCTGAGGGCTCGGACCGATGATTGCCGGGCTCGGCCGCCGGCCTCGCGCGGCGGCTCGGTCCTCGGCTCGCCAGGAACGGATCCGGCTGGAGGTTGCCGGCCCCGGCCGCGCCTAGACTGCCCGCGATGGCGCGCTTCACGTACGGGGGCCAGGCTCTCATCGAGGGCGTCCTGATGCGCGGCCGCGATGCGATCGCGGTTGCCTTCCGCCACCCTGACGGTCGGATCGTGTGGGCCGCCGAGCCGCTGAAGAGCGGACCCCACGGCTGGCGCCTCGCGAAGGCGCCGCTCGTCCGCGGCCTCGTGGTGCTCTACGAGACCCTCGTCGTGGGGACCAGGTGGCTCATCCGGAGCGCGAACCTCCAGGCGAGCGGCGAGGGAGTCGAGCTCGGCCGCGGCGCGGTCGTGCTGATGCTCGGTCTGACCCTCGTCATCGGTGTCGGGGTCTTCTTCCTGCTGCCGCTGTGGGTCGCCAGCGTCGCCGCCTCGAACGTCCAGGCCGGCTGGGTCCAGCAGCTCCTCGAAGGCCTCGTGCGCGTCGCGATCTTCCTGGGCTACCTCGCCGTCATCGCCCGCGCCCCCGACATCCGGCGGGTCTTCGAGTACCACGGCGCCGAGCACATGACCATCCACGCCCTCGAGGCCGGCGACCCGCTCACGGTCGACGCGATCCGGAAGTACCCGACGGCCCACCCGCGCTGCGGGACCGAGTTCCTGGTCGTGGTCATCATCCTGTCGATCCTGCTGTTCAGCCTGGTCGGCCGGCAGGACGCCACGATCATGGTCGGGAGCCGGATCGTGCTCATCCCCGTCATCGCCGCGCTGGGCTACGAGCTGCTCCGATTCGGGGCCCGGTACCGCGCCAACCCGATCGTGAAGGCGATCATGGCGCCGGGGATCCTCGTCCAGATGATCACCACCAGGCAGCCGTCCGACGACCAGATCGAGGTCGCGATCGTGTCGATGGAGCAGGCCCTCGAGGCCGACGGCGAGGCCGTGCCGCCCGACTCGGAGGTGCCCGAGCGAGCGCCGATGGAGCTCGGCCTGGCCGAGGCCTCGGCATGACGGACCTCGACGATCGCCTGGCGGAGCTGGCCCGGCAGTACGACGAGACCCAGCACCGCCTGGTCGACCCCACGGTGAGCTCGGATCCCGACGCCATCCGTCAGATCGGCCGGGAGCTGGCCCGGCTGGAGCCGGTCGTGGCCGCCTACCGCGCCCTCGGCGAGACCCGCCATGAGCTGGCCGACGCGCGGGAGATGCGCGATGTCGAGGCCGACGAGGAGCTGCGGGCCATGGCCCGCGACGAGGTCGACCGGCTGGAGGCCGCCGAGGCGCGCCAGGTCGAGGAGCTGAAGGTCCTCCTGCTCCCACGCGACCCCGCCGACGAGGGCGACGTCATCCTCGAGATCCGGGCCGGCGCCGGTGGCGAGGAGGCCGCCCTGTTCGCCGCGGAGCTGCTCCGGATGTACCTGCGCTACGCCGAGCGCCATCGCTACCGGGCCGAGGTCATGAGCCTCCACGAGACCGGGATCGGCGGCGTCAAGGAGGCAATCGTCGGGATCGCCGGGGACGGGGCCTACTCGCGCCTGAAGTTCGAGGGCGGGACGCACCGCGTCCAGCGGGTGCCGGCGACCGAATCGAGCGGCCGGATCCACACCTCGACCGCGACCGTCGTCGTCATGCCCGAGGTCGAGGAGGCCGAGGTCGAGATCGACGAGGACAAGGACCTGCGAATCGAGGTCAAGCGCTCCTCCGGGCCGGGTGGCCAGTCCGTCAACACGACCGATTCGGCGGTCCGCATCACCCACCTGCCGACAGGCCTGGTCGTCGAGATCCAGGACGAGAAGAGCCAGCACAAGAACAAGGCCAAGGCCCTCGCGGTCCTGCGGGCCAGGCTCCTGGAGGCGGAGCGACGCCGGCAGCGCGAGGCCGAATCGGCGACGCGGCGGTCGATGATCGGGGCGGGCGATCGGGCGGACAAGATCCGGACCTACAACTTCCCGCAGGATCGGGTGACCGACCACCGGGTCCACGTCGACCTCTCGAACCTGCCGCGCGTCCTCGACGGCGAGCTCGACCGGCTGATCGACACGCTGATCACGACCGACCAGGCCGAGCGACTCGCCTCCCTGGGCGAGGCCGAACCGGCGCCGGTGGCCTGACCGGGCACGCCTCGGAGGGGACGTGGCGACGGTCGCGGAGCTGCTCGTCGAGGGCGTCGCGCGGCTGCGCGAGTCGGGGTCGGAGTCGGCCCGGCTCGACGCGGAGCTGCTGCTCGGCCATGTCGCCGGTCTCGAGCGCACGACCCTCCTGGCCCATCCCGACGCCCCGGTCCCCGATGGCGCGGTCGAGCGCTTTCGGGTCGCGATCGCGCGCCGGGAGGCCGGAGAGCCGGTCGCCTACATCCGCGGCCTCAAGGAGTTCCGGGGCCTCGCCTTCGGCGCCGACGCCCGGGCGCTCATCCCCCGGCCCGAGACGGAGCGGCTCGTCGAGCTCGCCGAGTCGGAGATCGTCGAGCGCCTCGCCTCGGCGCCCCGACCGATGGGCTCACCGCCGATCGAGGTCGTGGACGTCGGCACGGGCTCCGGGGCCGTGATCGTGGCCCTCGCCGTCGCGCTCCGTCGGCGCGGCATGCTCGGCGAGGTGCGGCTCCTCGCCACCGACGTGTCGCGCGACGCGATCGCCCTGGCGCGCGAGAACGCGGTCGCCCACGCCGTCGGAGACCGGATCGACTTCGCGGTCGCGGACCTCCTTCCGGCCGGCACCGGGCCGTGGGACGTCGTCGTCGCAAACCTGCCCTACGTCCGTGGCGACGCGATCGCGAGCCTGCCGCGGGCGGCCAGCTTCGAGCCACGCCAGGCCCTCGACGGGGGCCCTGACGGTCTCGCCGTCATCGGACGGCTCATCGACCTCCTGCCGGGCGCGCTGGCCGAGGGCGGCGTCGCTCTCCTCGAGATCGGCGGCGACCAGGGCGATGCGATCGGGGCCGAGCTCGCGCGCCGGCTGCCGGGCTGGAGCTGCGCCGTCGAGCTCGACCTTGGGCGCCTGCCTCGCGTGGCGCGCATCGAGCGCGCCTCGCGCCCGCCTCGGCCGGGCTGATCGGCTCGCTGGAGCATCCGCCCCGATGACGCGGACGGTCGAGGACGGTCCATCGGGCCGCGAGGAGGCCATCCGGGAGCTCCTCGCCGGCGCGATCGTGGCCATTCCAACCGACACCGTCTATGGCCTCGCCGTGGCGATGGACGCGCCCGACGGGATCGAGCGGCTGTTCGAGGCCAAGCGTCGCCCGGCCGAGCGGGCGATCGCGGTCCTCCTGGCCGACGCCGATCAGGCGGCGGCGATCGCCACCCTCACCCCCACGGGCCGCCGCCTGGCCGAGGCGTTCTGGCCCGGTGGACTGACCCTGGTCCTGCCGCGGCGGCTCGACCGACCGCTCCCCGAAGCGCTGACCGCCGGCCGGCTGACGATCGGGGTTCGGGTGCCTGATCATCCCGCGCCACGCGCCCTGGCGGCCGCGCTCGGCCCGCTCCCGACGACCTCGGCCAACGTGTCCGGCGAGCCGGAAGCCGCCGATGCCGCCGAGATCGAGCGCCTGCTCGGCGACGCGGTCGCCTTGATCCTGGACGGCGGGCCTGCCCCGGGCGGCCCCGCGTCGACGGTCGTGGACGCCAGCGGGCCGGAGCCGCGCGTCCTCCGCGAGGGCGCGATCACCGTCGAGAGCATCGAGTCGTGCCTCCGCGACATGGGAAGATAGCCCCATGGCGGCGGGCGTCGGACGGGTGAGGCAGTGAGCGGCGTCGAGCCCGTCACCGGCGATTGGTGTCCGGCGGAGGGTCGGTGAGCGTCGAGGAAGTCGCATGGGCCCCCATCGCCGATCTCGATCCCGAGCTGTGGGCGGCGATGGAGGGGGAGCGGCGCCGCCAGCGCGACAAGATCGAGCTCATCGCGAGCGAGAACTACACCTTCGCCGCGGTCATGGAAGCCCAGGGCTCGTGGCTCACGAACAAGTACGCCGAGGGCCTGCCGGGCAAGCGCTACTACGGCGGCTGCGAGTACGTCGACGTCGCCGAGCGGCTCGCCCAGGCCCGGGCCCTCGCCCTGTTCCCGGGTGCCGAGCACGTCAACGTCCAGCCGCACTCGGGCGCCCAGGCCAACATGGCCGCCTACTTCAGCGTCCTCCAGCCCGGCGACCGGATCCTGGGCATGAACCTCGCCCACGGCGGCCACCTGACCCACGGCTCGCCGGTCAACTTCTCGGGCCGGATGTACGAGGTCCACGCCTACGGCGTCGATCACGCGACCGAGCGGATCGACTACGAGGCCCTCGAGGCCACCGCCGTCGAGGTCCGCCCGAAGGTCATCGTCGCCGGCGCCTCGGCCTACCCCCGGATCATCGACTTCGAGCGAATGGCGGCCATTGCCCACGGCGTGGGAGCCCTGCTGTTCGTCGACATGGCCCACATCGCCGGGCTCGTTGCGGCAGGCCTCCATCCGAGCCCGTTCCCACACGCCGACCTCGTGACGACGACGACCCACAAGACCCTCCGGGGGCCGCGCGGAGGCCTGATCTTCTGCCGCGAATCACTGCCCGCCGGGATCGATGCGTCGAGCTTTCCGATGGTCCGGACGACCCTCGCCGCGCAGGTCGACCGGACGGTCTTCCCCGGTGTCCAGGGCGGGCCGCTCATGCACGTCGTCGCGGCCAAGGCCGTGGCCCTCAAGCTCGCCGCGACCGATGGCTTCCGCGAGGACCAGCGCCGGACGATCGAGAACGCCGCGGTCCTTGCCGGCAGCCTCGCCGAGCATGGTGCGCGGGTCGTCTCGGGCGGGACGGACAACCACCTGATGCTCGTCGACGTCACGCCCCTGGGCGTGACCGGCAAGGATGCCGAGGCGCTGCTCGATGAGATCGGGATCACGGTCAACAAGAACGCCATCCCGTTCGACGAGCTGCCGCCGAACACGGCCTCCGGCATTCGTCTCGGCACGCCGGCCACGACGACCCGCGGCTTCGGCCCGGGCGAGATGCGGCAGGTCGCCGGCCTCATCACCGCGGCGATCGCGCGGCGCGACGATCCCGCGAGCCGCGCCGAGCTCGCGGCCGAGGTCGCCGGCATCGCCGCCCGCTTCCCGGTGCCCGGCCTGCCGCGTGACCGGGCATGAGCTTCCTCCGAGCCGCCGACGCGCTGCCGTTCATCGTCGCGGGCTTCGTCGTCGCCGGCCTCATCTCGCTGTGGCTCACCCCGGTCATCGGCGAGTTCGTCCGCCGGCGCGGCGTCGTCGACCGGCCGGACCCGCGGCGGGTCCATCGCCGTCCGCTGCCCCGGGGCGGGGGCGTCGCGGTGGTCGTGGCCTTTGCACTCGTCGGCGGCGGCCTCGTGCTCCTCT
>DATEZX010000009.1:0-8443 GCA_035255225.1 Candidatus Limnocylindrales bacterium | reverse complement strand
AGCTGGCCGCCACCGAGCGGGACGCGCTCGGGCGGCGACTGCGGAAGCTCAGGGATCGCCTCAAGGCCGCCGTGCTGGGCGTCGCCGGGGTCGAGCTGACCGGCCATCCGAAGGATCGGCTGCCCGGTCTGCTGTCGTTCGTCATCCGCGACGCGGACGGCGCCTCGATCGTCATCAAGCTCGACCTCCAGGGCGTCGGCGCGTCCGTCGGCTCAGCCTGCACGACGGGCTCGACCGATCCATCGCACGTGCTGACCGCGATGGGCTATCCCGACGAGGAGGCGCGCGGCGCCGTCCGACTGTCGCTCGGACGCTCGACGACCGACGACGAGATCGATGCGGCCGTCGACATCGTGCCCAGGGTCCTCGAGGAGGCGCGGGCCGGCGCGGCGGCCCTCGCCGCGGATCCCCTGGGCCAGGGCGTCCTGTCGGGAGGGCTGACGCCGAGCGCGCCGGCGTGACCCGATGACCCGGACCCTCGTCGCGATGTCGGGCGGGGTCGACTCCTCGGTCGCGGCGGCCCTGCTCGTCGAGGCAGGTGAGGACGTCGTCGGCGTGTGGATGCGACTCCACGACGTCGCCGACAGCGTCTCGGAATTCAAGAAGAGCTGCTGCTCGCTCGACGCCGCCGAGGACGCCCGCCGGGTCGCCGGGCAGCTCGGCATCCCGTTCTACGTCATGAATCTCGAGCGCGAGTTCGGCGACGGCGTCCTGGCGCCGTTCCTCGCCGGATACCTCGACGGCCGGACGCCGAGCCCCTGCATCGACTGCAACACGACGGTCAAGTTCGGGGCGCTGCTCGGCCGGGCACGCCACCTCTACGACTGCGACTCCGTCGCGACCGGCCACTACGCCCGCCGCACGACCGGGGCGGATGGCCGGGCCGAGCTGCGCCGAGCACGGGACGACGACAAGGACCAGACCTACTTCCTGTACGGCCTGTCCCAGGAGCAGCTCGCCGATGCCCGGTTCCCGCTCGGCGAGCTGACCAAGCCCGAGGTCCGGGCGATCGCCCGCTCGCTCGGCCTCGCGACCGCCGGCAAGCCGGAGTCGCAGGGCATCTGCTTCATCCCCGACGGCGACGTCCGGGGCGCGCTCCGGACGCGCGCGGGCTGGGCGCCGGAGCCTGGCCCGATCGTCGACGCGGGCGGCCGGCGGGTAGGGGACCACGGCGGCGCGGCCGGCCACACGGTGGGCCAGCGACAGGGCCTCGGCGTGGCCCTCGGCGAGCCGCGCTACGTGTCGCGGGTGGATCCACGCTCGAACACGATCGTCCTCGCCCGCCGCGAGGACCTCGAGACCCGGACGCTGGAGCTGGAGGACGTGCGCTTCATCGCCGGCGAGCCGCCGATGCCGGCGTCCCGCCCCGAGGGTCCCGCGGTCCGGGCCTCGGTCCGGGCCTCGCTCCGGGTGCGGCACCGCGGCGAGCTCGTCCCCGCTACCTTGCGGCCGTCGGACGCGGACCGCCCGACCGGCCGCTGGATCGTCGAGACCGACGTCCCGGTCTGGGCGGCGGCCCCCGGCCAGGCCGCGGTCCTGTACGAGGGCGACCGCTGCCTCGGCGGTGGGCCGATCGCTGGCGGCGCAGCGGCATGATCGGGCCGTCGATCGTCCTGTCGGCGGTGCTCGCCGTGTTCCACGTCTCCCTGTACGTCCTCATCCGGGGCCGGACCGGGGCAAGGCTGCCGCTCCTGCTTCTCGCCGCGTTCCTCGGGGCGTGGGCCGGCGACTCCATCGGGGGCCGCCTCGGGGCGGACCCGCTCCAGGTCGGGGACTACAGCGTCCTGACGGCGTCGCTCGTGGCCTGGCTCGGGATCGGCGCAATCGCGGTGCTCGGCGTGCTCGGCTCGGTCGGCGGCCCTGAGGCAGAGGCTCGGCAATGACCCCGGCCGGCGGCTCGGAGCGGATCGCCGCGATCCTGCGCCGCGTGGCGCCCTCGGCTCGCCGCGACGACGGGCGACCGGCGTTCCTCGACGGGCTGCTGCTCGGCGCCATGGTCGGGGCGGCCATCGCCGGCTCGACGGCCTGGAGTCGGAGACGCACCCGCCGGCGCGTCGCCGCCGAGGCACCCGAGCGTGAGGAGCCGCGAGGCGAGGTGTCGCCGGGCGGTTCGTGAGGCGCAGGTCGTCGGGCCATTGAAGCGCCGCCCGACGGGACGGGAACGAGTGGTCCCGAGGCGCAGCGCGCCTGTTCCGCCGAGGGCGTCGGCTACCATTCCTCGCGATGCCGAGCCCCGAGATGGAGCGCGATCCGCGCATCCGGTCGCTGCCCGCTGCCGAGATCCGGCGTCGCTTCGTCGAGTTCTTCGGCGAGCGCCGGCACACGGTCGTGCCGAGCGCCAGCCTCGTGCCGGCGGGCGACCAGACGCTGCTCTTCACGAACTCCGGGATGGTCCAGTTCAAGGACGTCCTGACCGGCGCCGAGAAGCGCGGCTACAACCGCGCGGTCGACTTCCAGCGCTGCCTGCGCGTCGCCGGCAAGCACAACGACTTCGAGGAGGTCGGGCGGACACCGCGCCACCACACCTTCTTCGAGATGCTCGGCAACTGGAGCTTCGGGGACTACTTCAAGCGCGAGGCCATCCACTGGGCGTGGGACTTCCTGACGCGCGACCTCGGGATCCCCAGCGAGAGACTAGCGGCGACGACGTACAAGGACGACGAGGTCGCCTGGGGCATCTGGCGCGACGAGATCGGCCTGCCACCCGAGCGGATGGCCCGCTGGGGCGACGTCGACCGGGGTGACGACCACAACTTCTGGCGGATGGCCGACACTGGCCCGTGCGGGCCGTGCAGCGAGATCCACTTCGACCGTGGCGCCCAGCTGTCGGAGGGGCCCCACTGCATCCCGGACCACTCCGAGACGTGCCCCCGCTGGCTGGAGATCTGGAACCTGGTGTTCATGGAGTTCGACCAGCGGCCCGAGGGGCGGTTCCCGCTGCCGTTCACCAGCGTCGACACGGGCATGGGCCTCGAGCGCCTGGCGAGCGTCCTCCAGCAGGTCCCGACCAACTACGACACCGACCTGTTCGCGCCGATCCACGCCCGGATGCGCGAGCTCCTCGGCCACGATCCCGAGTCGTTCGAGGCCGAGCGCTTCAGCTACCAGGTCATCGCCGATCACTCTCGGGCCGTCACGTTCCTCGTCGCCGACGGCGTCCTGCCGTCGAACGAGGGCCGCGGCTACGTCTGCCGCCGGATCCTCCGTCGCGCGGTCCGCCACGGCCGGCTCCTCGGCCGCCGGGAGCCGTTCCTCGCCGAGACGGCCAGGGTCGTCATCGACACGATGGCCGAGGCGTACCCGCACCTGCGCGAGGGCGAGGCCCAGATCCTGGCGGTCATCGCGCGCGAGGAGCGGCAGTTCATCCGGACCCTCGAGGCCGGGACGGACCTCCTCGAGGAGGCCCTCATCCCGCTGACCTCGATGGACCGCTCCATCGGACTGCGAGAGGACCAGCTGGCACCCGACGCACCGGTCCTCGCCGGGGAGGTGGCCTTCCGGCTCCATGACACGTATGGCTTCCCGATCGACCTGACCGTCGAGCTGGCGGCCGAGTACGGCGTCCGCGTCGACCGGCCGGGGTTCGAGGCCGCGCTCGAGGAGCAGCGCGAGCGGAGCCGCTCGGGTCGCAAGGCCGAGCTCCGGGCCCACGCCGAGATGACGACGCTCTACCAGGCGCTCCTCGGCCGGGCCGGCCCGACGACGTTCCTCGGCTACGACACGACGACCGACACTGGCCGCGTCGTCGCGATCCTGCGCGACGGGCTCGAGTACGACGAGCTGGAGGCCAAGGGCGACGCGGAGCTCCGAACCCCGGCCGGAGCGAGCGCCGAGGTCGTGCTCGACCGGACGCCGTTCTACGCCGAAGGCGGCGGCCAGGTCGGGGATCGCGGGGTGCTTCGCCTGGGCGGCTCGACCGGCGGTGACGTGGTCTTCGAGGTCGACGACACCCAGCGCGTCGCGGGCACCCAGACCGCCGGGCTGATCGTCCACCGCGGCACCCTCCGCGGCCGCCTGCGAATCGGCGATACCGTCACCGCGTCGGTCTTCCCCGAGCAGCGCGGCCACACGATGCGCAACCACACCGGCACGCACCTCCTCCACCGCGCGCTCCGGAACGTCGTCGGGGAGCGGGCGAAGCAGGCCGGCTCGCTCGTCTCGCCCGACTACCTTCGGTTCGACTTCCCGTTCGAGCGGGCGCTCGAGGAGGAGGAGAAGCGGGCCATCGAGGACGAGGTTCGACGGATCGTCCGTGAGGATCGACCGGTCACGATCCAGCACCTGCCGCTGGCCGAGGCGATCGAGGCGGGAGCCGACGCGCTGTTCGACGAGAAGTACGGCGAGACGGTGCGGACGATCCGGGTCGAGGGCTACAGCTTCGAGCTCTGTGGCGGCACGCACTGCTCGGCCAGCGGTCAGGTCGGGAGCTTCGTCATCACCGGCGAGCGGAGCATCGGTTCGGGCATGCGCCGGATCGAGGCGCTCACCGGCGCGGGCGCCGACGCGTTCCTGCGCGGCCGATCGGACACCCTCGAGCGCGCGGCGACTCTCGCCGGAGCGACGAGCGTCGACGCGCTGCCGGAGCGCATCTCGGCCCTCCAGGACGAGCTGCGCGAGACGAAACGGAAGCTCCGGACAGCCGCGGCGGGAGCGGGGCTACGCGGAGCGGGGACCGGGGTCCCACGCCCCGGCGACCTCAGGAGTCGCGTCGTCAGCCTCGACGGCGTGTCGATCGTCACGCTCGCGGCGCCGTTCGAGTCTCCCGAGGCGATGAAGGGCTACGCCAGGGACCTCCGCTCGGCGCTCGGCGTCAACGTCGTCGCTCTCGCCCTCGACGCCGACGAGCCGCAGGTCTTCGTGACCGCCGACGAGGAGGCGGTGGCAAAGGGCATCTCGGCCGGGGATCTCGTTCGATTGGCGGTCGCCAAGATCGATGGCAAGGGCGGTGGCCGACCCGAGATGGCCCAGGGCAGAGGCACGAACCGCGCCGGGGTCGCTGACGCGATCGAGGCCATCCAGGCCGGCGCGCGAGAGGCGCTCGGTCCGGTCCGCTGATCGTGTTCGCCATCGCTGGCTGGTCGGCCCTCGTCGCGGCCGTCGCCACGGTCGCGGGAGCGATCTTCCTCGTCCTGTTCTTCACCCGCGGCGAGCCGTGGGGCACGCGCAATGACCTGGCCTCGATCGTGCTGATGCTGGCGACGGTCCCGGTCGCCGTTCTCATGCCCGACCTCCAGGATGACGCCCCGCCGGGCTCGACCTGGCTCGTCGGGCACGTCGGGACCGCCTGGGCCGTCGGAGGGGTCGGCGTCGTCGGGATGCTGGGGGCCGCGGTCTCGCAGGGACTCCTGGTCCTGCGGATCCGGTCCTATCGGGACCTGCTGCCGTGGACCCTCGGGGCCGGTGCGATCGTCGGCGCCTGGTATGTCCTCGTCGGCGTCCTCGGCCTCGCCGGCGGGTATCCGCCGGCCGGCGGGTTCCCGCCACTCCTCGCGCTGCTCGCGATCGCGTCGGGGGCCGGCTACGTCGCGATCGGCTACGGCTACTGGCGCGGCAACGAGCGGCATCCCGCGTCGGTGGCCGGTGGGCTCGTGCTGCTCGTCGCCTCGACGGCCTTCCTCACCTGGGTCGGCATCGCCCTGACCTCGGACGTCGGGCTCCTGCTGGCTCGCGGGCCACTGGCGTGACGATCCTGCGGCGGCTGTGGAGCGCCCGCGACGGCGTCGAGCCCCTGACCGCGTGCACGTCGCTCGACGTCGGGACCGAGTTCGCGAAGGCGCTCGTCTTCGAGATCGGTGACGACCGACGCGGGACGGTTCGCGGCGTCGGCAGGAAGCGCCAGGGCCTGGCCCACATGCAGTCGGGCACGGTGGCCGACATCTCGGCCGTCGTCGACAACTGCTCGGTCGCCCTCCAGGAGGCCGAGGAGATGGCCGGCTTCCGGCCGAGCCAGGTCGTCATCGGCATCGCCGGCGAGCTGGTGAAGGGCTTCACGACGGTCCACGACCAGCAGCGCCCGAAGGCCGAGCAGCCGATCACCGAGGCGGAGCTGGGCAAGCTCATCGAGGGCGTCCAGCGCGAGGCGATGCGGGCGGCCGAGCGGTCCGTGACCTGGGAGACCGGCTTGCCGAGCGTCGAGGTCCGGCTCGTCCACGCCGCGGTCGTCGGCTGCTGGATCGACGGCTACGCCGTCACCAACCCGGTCGGCTTCCAGGGCCGCAACGTCCGGATCGCGATCTTCGACGCCTTCGCCCCGCTCGTGCACCTCGGCGCGCTGCAGACCGTCGCCGCCCGGCTCGAGCTCGAGCTCATCGCCGTGGTCGCCGAGCCGTACGCGGTCGCCCGGGTCCTCGATTCGGAGCAGGTCCGCCAGGGCGGCGCGCTGTTCATCGACGTCGGCGGCGGCACGACCGATGTCGCGCTCGTGCGGCAGGGCGGCATCGAGGGCACGCGGATGTTCGCCCTCGGCGGGCGGGCCTTCACGAAGTCGATCGCGGACCGCCTCGACCTGCCGTTCCCGCGGGCCGAGGCGCTCAAGGTCGACTACGCCCGGGGCATCGCGGGCGAGCAGGAGGACGACGTCCGGCGGATCGTGGCCGACGACGTCGCGGTCTGGGCGGCCGGCGTCGAGCTGGTCCTCGAGGAGCTCGGCGGCACCGACCAGCTGCCGGCCCGCATCCACCTCTGCGGCGGCGGCTCGCGCCTGCCGGAGGTCCGCGAGGCGCTCGCCGCCGAGACGTTCTGGCGGCACCTGCCGTTCTCACGGCCGCCCGAGGTCTCGCTCCTCAACCCGAGCCAGATCGAGACGATCAAGGACGCTACGGCCCTGCTCGTGGACCAGCAGGACGTGACGCCGATGGGCCTGGCGTTCCAGGCGATCGAGCTCGGCACGGCGTCGAGCGTGCTCGACGGCTCGCTTCGGAAGGTCGTCAAGGCGATGCGCCTGTGACCGAGGCCGTCGAGCCGGCGATCGTCTACCTCGACGCCGACGAGGAGATCACCTCGGCCGCGGCCAGGCTGCGCCGGATCGAGGGCGACCGGGTCGTGTTCGTCCTCCCGTACGGCTCCCGCCTGGCGACGTCGCGGATCAACTTCCGGCTCCTCGCCAGGGAGGCGGCGGGCCGCGGCAAGCTCCTGGAGATCGTCGCCGCGGACGCCTCGGCGCGAGCCCTGGCCGGGAGCGCGGGTCTCTCGGCCCACGCCTCCGTGGCGGCCTTCGAGGGCCGAGACGCCGAGCCGCCGGCCGTGCCGGCCGCTGCCACGGGTGCGGGCTCGGCGCCAGGGTGGCCGGTGGCTCCGGTCGTCCCCGCCGCCGCGGGCGACGCCACGGAGGCCGGCGTCCTGACGATCCCGCGCGAGGGTCGCGAGCCGGTGCCCCTCGTCGGCCGACGGCGGTCGATCGTTCGACCCCGAACCGCCATCGTCCTCGCCGTCGTGCTGCTGCTCGTCGTCGGTGGCGGGGGCCTGGCGGCCTTCCTCTACCTGCCGTCCGCGACGATCGTGCTCCACCCTGCCAGCCAGGCCCTCGGGCCACTCGAGCTGTCCGTCGTCGCACGCACCGACGTCGCCAGCGCCGACCCCTCGAGCCTCGTCGTGCCGGCCCACCAGTACGCGTTCGACCTCCAAGCATCCCAGACCTTCACGACCACCGGCAAGAAGGTCACGGACACGGCTGCCACAGGCAACGTGACGTTCACCTGGTTTGGCAACCAGACCGCGGTCACGATCCGAGCGGGCAGCCAGGTCAGCACGGCGGCGGGCGTGGCCTTCGTCACGCAGGCCACGATCACGATCCGAAAGGCCCACGTCGGCAGTTCGTCCACTGGCCGAGTGTCGGTGACGGCCGTCGTGCCCGGGACCGCGGGTAACGTCGCCGGGGGCGCGATCACCCAGATCCCGCCGAATCAGGACACCCAGCTTCTGTCGGTGTCCAACCCCCAGCCGACGAGCGGCGGCACCCACGAGGAGACGCCCCAGGTCAGCCAGCAGGATGTCGACGCCGCGACGGCGACGCTCACCCAGGCGCTGCGGGACGACCTCGCGGCGCAGATCGGCCAGGCGTCAGGGATCCCGGCCGGCACCTCCCTGCTCGAGTCGACCGGCAAGGTCGGCCCGGCGACGCCGTCCGTCGACCCGGCGACGCTCGTCGGCCAGGCGGTCGCGACGTTCGACCTCGGCCTCACGGCCAGCGGCACCGTCGTCGGCGTCGACACGGCCCCGGTCCAGGCCCTCGCCGCCCAGCGGCTCGCGGGTCGCGTGACCAGCGGCTGGCAGCTCGTCGATGGCACGACGTCGATCAATGTCGGGCGGCCGATCGTCATGGGCGACACGATCACGTTCCCGGTGACGGCGCGCGCCCTGGAGGTCCACGCCGTCGATCGGGCGGCGCTGCTGAACCAGCTCAAGGGCCTGGACCTGCCGCAGGCGCGGGCGCTGCTCGACGCCT
>DATEZX010000008.1:0-3478 GCA_035255225.1 Candidatus Limnocylindrales bacterium | reverse complement strand
GACGTCGGGCCCCTGACCGCAGCTCGCCTCCTGGAGGCGCTCGCCTGGCTGAACATCAGCCTCAACGCCCAGGGTGGCGACTGGCAGTCGGGCTGGAAGCTCCTCGGCCTGGCGGCCTGAGCCGTGGCATCCTCGCCCAGCCAGATCCGCCGCCGGAGTCTCGCCCGATGATCCCCGTCGCCAGGCTCAACCATGCGGTCCTGTTCGTCCGGGACGCCGAGGCTGCCGCCGAGTTCTACGGCCGCGTCTTCGGCTTCGAGACGGTCTCGATGGAGTTCAACGGCCAGGCCGTGTTCATGCGCGCCGCGAACGGCGAGAACCACCACGACCTGGGGCTGTTCTCGGTCGGCTCGACAGCGCCTCGGCCGCCGCGCGGCTCGGTGGGCCTCTACCACCTGGCCTGGGAGGTCCCGACGATCGAGGACCTCGCCTCGGCGGCCCGGGAGCTGAGCGCCGCGGGCGCGCTCTCGGGCTCGAGCGACCACGGCGTCTCGAAGTCGCTGTACGGGGCCGACCCGGACGGCAACGAGTTCGAGGTCATGTGGCGCGTGCCGCGTGACTTCTGGGGCGAGTTCGAGCAGCACGGCGCGGTCATGCCGCTGGACATCGACGCCGAGGTCCGCCGCTGGGGCGCCGGCTCGCAGCCAGTTGCGTAGTCCCGCCGGGCGCCGGAGCGGCTCGGCGCCGGTCGCCTAGGTCAGCCGGCGGGGCGCTCCAACGGGCCGGGCCAGTTGCCGGCACCGCCCTGGGCCACGAGCCGGACGTCGAAGCCCGCCCGGTCGAGGACGCTCGCCGCGATCGAGGACCGATGCCCTGAGGCGCACAGGACGGTGACGGGCCGGTCCTTCGGGAGCTCGCCGAGCCGGGACGGGAGGTCGGCCACGAAGATCTGCCGCGAGCCCGGGATCACGCCGGCACGCCACTCGTTCGGCTGCCGGACGTCGAGGACCGTCGTCGACGTCGGATCGGCCGTCGCGCCGGCGGCCGCCTCGCGAATCGCGACGATCGGGTAGCTGTCGATGGGCCGGCCGGCCGCCTGCCAGGCGTCAACCCCCTCCGACAGCCAGCCGTCGACGTGCCCGTATCCGATCCGGAGGAGCTGGATGACCGCCTCGGACAATGCCTCCGGCCCGGGATCCGGGAGGACGAGGGCGATGGGCGCGTCGAATGGCAGCAGCCAGCCGACGTAGCTCGCGAACGAGTCGTTGAGCTCGACGTTGAGCGAGCCCGGGACGTGGCCGGCTGCGAACGACGCGCGGTCCCGTCCATCGACGATGGCGGCGCCGCCCGCCACCGTCGCCTCGAACGCCGGGACGTCGAGAGCCGGTGGTCTCGGCGCTCCGTTGAGCACCTCGGGCCCGCGGCGGTTGATCGCGGCCATCTGGCCGTAGTAGGCGGGGTACAGGCCCAGCCCACCGAGCAGCCGCTCCCGGAAGGACTCCTCGGACAGCGACGCCGACCCGAAGACCGGGTTCATGAGCCGCTCGGCGCCGATCGTCGTCGTCGGCCGGCCGCCGACCGGGCCGGCGCTGCAGAAGCTTCCCGCGCCGTGCGTCGGCAGGATGGCCACCGTGTCCGGGAGGCCGGCGAGGCGCCGGAGGCTGCGCTGCTGGTCGGCGGCGAGGGCCGCCGTGAGGGCCGGTCCCAGGAGGTCGGTCCGACCGACCGAACCGACGAGCAGGCTGCCGCCGCTGAAGACCGCGATCGGGGGCTCATCGGGGTTCGCGTCGGCTCGATGGACGAGCCACGCCAGGTGCTCGGGCGTGTGGCCGGGCGTCGCCAATGCGCTCAGCCGCATGTCGCCGACCTCGAGGCTCTCACCTTCGTCGGCGCCGCGAATCGGGAACTCGTACCCGCCTCGGGCGGGCGCGACGATCTCGGCGCCGGTGGCGGCACGGGTCTCGAGCGCGCCCGAGACGTAGTCGTTGTGGACGTGGGTCTCGAGGACGTGCGTGATCCGCCAGCCGTGCTGCCGGGCAGCCTCGACGAATCGCCAGGCGTCGCGCTGCGGGTCGACCAGCACCGCCTCGCCCTCGCCGGCGAGCAGGTACGAGGTGTCGCCGAGGCCGAGGGTCGCGAACGGCGCGAGCTGCATCGCCGCCATCCTGCCAGCCAGGCGGGAATCTCGCCTCAGCCCGGCGCGGCGCCCGCGAGCGTGACCATGAGCGTCAGGACATACACGTGGCCGAGGGCGCTCCAGACGATCGAACGCGTTCGCCAGTCGAGCCAGGCGAAGATCGAGCCGCCCAGGAACGTCGACCACAGCTCGATGTCGGGCTTGCCGATGTGGGTCAGGACGAACGGCACCTGCACGACGACGATGGCCAGTGGTCCGATCCGCCGGAGCAGCACGAACAGCAGGAAGCCTCGCAGCAGGAACTCCGCCGGGACGAGCTCGAGGACGTTGCGGACGAGGACCTCGCCGAGTGGCCCGCTCGCGGTCTTGTAGTAGCTCACGAACTCCGGGAGGGTCGAGAAGAACCAGATGACCGGGGTCATGACCACCAGTCCGGCGAGCAGCAGGGGCAGGCCCCAACGCCATTCGCCGAGCGTCACGCCATACCGCGCCGGCGATTCCCGGAAGCCAAGGAGGACCACGACCAGCGGCATCGCCCCGAACAGGACCGCCCGCGTGACCGCCTGGTCCATCGATGGATCGCCCGGACCGAGGGCGCCCCGGACAGCGTCCGCCACCACCGAGCCGGTCGCGTCGGCCACGTACGCCCCGGTCGCCACGAACAGGGCCACGGTCGCCCGGACCGGCAGAGCGAGGCCCGCCACGCGAATCTCCTCGCGGTCGCCCCGCGATGGCTGATACCGCGGGCCGGCCGTGGCCGGGCCAAGGAGACGAGGCAGCGCCGCAAGGCGGGTCATCAGGGGCAGGCAGCGTAGCGCCCGCGCAAGCGTGTCGACAGCCCCGAGCCATCTGGATCTCCACGCCCTGAGGCGACGCGATCGGGCGATCGCGACCCGGCCGTACCATTGCCGCCTGATGGCGAAGATCGGCTATGCCTGCTCGCTCGAGCAGTTCCACCCGACCGACCTCCTGGACTGGTGCGTCCAGGCCGAGGAGGCTGGGTTCAGCGCCGGGTTCATGGTCTCGGAGCACTTCCATCCGTGGACTCCGCACCAGGGCCAGAGCGCCTTCGCCTGGGCGTTCATGGGTGCGCTCGGGCTGCGAACGTCGCTGCCATTCGGGACCGGCGTCACGTGCCCGGGCTTCCGCTACCACCCGGCCGTCGTGGCCCATGCCGCGGCGACCCTCGGGGCGATGTTCCCCGGCCGCTTCTGGCTCGGGCTCGGCGCGGGTGAGGCCCTCAACGAACACATCGTCGGCGGCAAGTGGCCCGAGATCGGCATCCGCTCGGCGATGCTGTTCGAGGCGATCGAGGTCATCAACAAGCTCTTCACGGGTGAGGTCGTCCGCCACCATGGCCCCCACTTCACCCTCGAGAGCGCGCGCCTGTACACCCTCCCC
>DATEZX010000007.1:0-3697 GCA_035255225.1 Candidatus Limnocylindrales bacterium | reverse complement strand
GATCGCCGCGACCGTCGTCAGCCCCGAGATCGAGGAGCGGATCGTCGAGCGCGGCTTCGTCCACGTCACGAGCCACGTCAGCGACCCGCTGCCGGCGGCCGTCGGCCTGGCGGTCATCGATGTCGTCGTCGGGGAACGGCTCCCCGAGCGCGCGGCGGCGATGGGCGCGCGACTGCAGGCAGGCCTGCGCGAGCTCGCGACGCGCCACGAGGTCATCGGCGAGGTCCGGGGTCGCGGCCTCCTCGTGGGCGTCGAGCTGGTCGCCGACCGGGCGACGCGGGAGCCGGCGGATGAGCTGGGTGCGCGTGCCACCGACGAGTGCCTCGCCCGCGGCCTGTCGATGAACATCGTCCGGCACATCGGGGCGAACAGCGTCTGGCGGATCGCCCCGCCACTGACGGTCAGCGAGGCCGAGGTCGACCTCGCCCTGGCGATCATGGACGACAGCCTCGCGGCGGTGACGGGTCGCGCGCCGGCGAGGGCGGCAACCGGAGAGGTCGCTAGCGCCACTCCACGTTGACGATGGCCATGGGCTCGGAGAGGCCCTTCAGCTCGACGGAGCGCGGGTTCGAGGTGCGCTGCGCCTCGCCGACCGTGGCGGCGCTCGCGACGATCTCGCCGGCGCCCGCCACCGCGGCGATCCTCGCCGCCTCGTGGACGCCCTTGCCGCGAAAGTCGCCCGCGACCTGCCGCGCGTCGGATGCGTGGAGGCCGATCCGCACCCCGGGCGCGAAGCCGTTCCTGGCGCGGTGCTCGGCGAGGCGACGCTGGATCGCGACTGCTGCGGCGATCGCCTGCTCGGGGGAGTCGAAGCTGACGAAGAAGCCGTCGCCAGTCGTCGAGATCTCGTCGCCGCTGTTGGCCGCGATGACCTCGCGGAGGGCCGTGTCGTGCCAGCGCAGGAGCGTGTCCCAGGCCTCGTCGCCGAGGGCCTCGACGAGGTTCGTCGAGCCGACGATGTCGGTGAACATGAACGTCTTGAGGACGCGTCGGGCAGGCCCGGCCTTGCCGCGCAGCTGCCACGGCAGGAGCTCCTCGACGTCCTCGATGATGACCGCCCCGGTCGGGCAGGCGAACGCCGCGGCTCGGAGAACCTCCTCGTCGACGCTGTCCGGGCCGACGACGTCGCTCTTGCCGTAATCGCCGGCGAGCCAGTCGAAGGCCGTCGGGGCGAGGGTGATGCAGTTGCCGGCCCCGATGCACTTGTGGCGGTCGACCCGGGCCCGGATGGTCATGCGCCCGACCCGACCGCGGCGAGGCCCCGGAACGCCAGCGACGTGGCCTCGGCACGGCTCGAGGCACCGAGCCGGGCCTGGAGGCGGGCCAGCCGCTGGGCCACCTCGTCCTCGCCGACGGCCAGCTCGGCGGCGATCTCGGCGTTGGTCCGGCCCTCGGTCAGCAGCTGCAGGAGGTGACGCTCGGCGTCCTCGAGGGCCGGGCCTGCGACCTGCCCATCGTCAGCGACGTCGGCCTCCGGCCCGCGCGCCTCCATCGGGCCGGCCAGCTCGACCAGCTGGCGCCCGATCGGGCCGGTGAGCCAGCGCACGCGAATCGCCTCGTCGGCGGTTCCCTGCGCGATGCGCGCCAGCGTCTGTTGCAGGAAGCCCCGAACGAAGCCCTGCATCTCGGGCGGGCCGCCGGCGAGCACGGCTCGCGCCGCCGGGATGACGATCTCCAGGCTGACGTCCTCGTGGAGGCCGGCCTGGAGGGCCTGGAGGGCCGCCCCGCCGGCCATGACGGCCTGCCCGATCTCCCCCCGCGCCAGCGCGACCGCGGACAGGGCCGCATCGGCCTGCGCGCTCCACGGCGCGTGGCCTGGCAGGAGCGGGAGCAGCTCCTTCACCTGGGCAACGGTGCGCTCGACGAGCTCGACGAGGCCGGGGTCGGGAGGGAGGTCGGGCGAGGACGCCGTCACCAGCCGAGCCGCCTCGATCGCCAGGCGGGCCAGGGCCTCGCAGCGCGCGGAGGCTCGGCCGCTCTCATTTGCCAGCGCCACCGCGGCCTCGAGATGCCGGCGCATACCCTCCGCGTCGCCCGCAGCGGCTCGAGCCATGCCGCGCCAGGTCTCCAGCTGGCGGGCGTTCGGGCGGGATGGGGCTGCCGAGGCCGCGGCGGAAGCCAGGCCGATCCAGCGCTCGGCCCCGGCCACGTCTCCGAGCTCGAGGAGGCTCATCGCCACGCCGCCGGCGGCGAGGAACTCGATCCTCCGGTCGCCCTGGAGCCTGGCGGCGCGATAGGCCTCTTCGCCGCGCGTCAGGGCCGAGTCCGGGACCACCTTGGCTCGGGCCCAGACGTGCACGCCGAACAGCATCTGGAGGTCGAGGCGCGCGCGTTCGCTCTCAGTGACGAGCTCGGACAGGCGGCTGGTGACCCGCCGGATCTCCTCGAGGTGGCGCACCGACGACGTGAAGTGCATCACCGTGCCGTAGTTGGCGTAGGCCATCGCGATGACCGTCGACATCACCCCGGTCCGGTCGCCGAGCTTCTCGTAGATCGCGAGGGCGCGATCGAAGACCTGGGACGCCTCGACGAAGAGCGGGCCGACCGGCGACGCCATGATCAGGTCCTCGAGCTTCGTGCCCGACGCAACTGCGGCGAGCAGCTCGGTGGCCTGACCCGATCGAACGAGGGCCGAGAACCACGCGCGGCCTTTCGCGAAGTCGATCGTCCCGATCTCGCGGAGCGCGCCGGCGAGGCTGTGGTCGTCGTGCAGCTGCTCGGCGAGCTCGATGGCCCGGCGATACGCCTCGCCACCGCCGTCGAGGTCGATCTCGCTCGCGGCGCCGCCGAACGACTCACCGATCGGGCTCCGCAGCAGCGCCTGGCCGAGCTCGAGGTTGGCCCGAAGCTCCGTGGCGGCATCGCCGAGGGCCGCCGCCCGGGTGCGGACCCGCCGCGCGAGCTCCGCCGCGGCGTCCTCGTCGTGACTCATCCGCAACGCCGAGGCGCGTCGAAGCTGGACGTCCAGCTCGACCTTCGGATCGCGCATCGCCTCGGCGAGCGCGGCCAGCTCGGTCAGGCCGTCGAGCCGATCGCCGGTCCGCCGGAGTGCCGCGAAGGCATCGTCCCGGGTCGCGAGCAGGACGCGCCGGTCGGCGGGGGTCGAGACGACGGGCAGCGCGGCCTCGACCAGGCGGAGAGCCTCCTCGGCGGCATTCGAGGTGAGCGCCGCCGTTGCGGCGTCGATCGAGAAGCGCGCGGCGCGAGCCGTATCGCCGGCGGCGAGGGCGTGCTGGGCCAGCATGGGCAGGCCCTCCGGCGCCGGGTCGCCGCCTTCGAGGAGGAGATCGACCACGGCGCCGTGCACCGCGCGCCGTCGGGCGGTCGAGAGCTGGCTCAGCGCGAACTGCCGGACCTGCTCGTGGGTGAATGTGAAGTCTGCGGCTTCGCCCGCGGCATGGGCCAGGAGCAGGCCCGCGTCCACCGCGGGTCGGAGATCGTCGGCGAGCGACCCGGCTGGCCCGACCCCGTCGCCCGTCGCCCCACTCGCACCCGCGGCGTCGACGTCGTCGCCCGTCGAGTCGCCCGTCAGGTCACCCACCCCGACCATCGACTCGATGACCCGCAGGTCCCGCAACGAGAAGCTCCGCCCGAGGATCGCCGCGTCGCCGAGGACGGCCTGGGTCCGCTTCGGCAGCCGCGCCGAGCGGCGCTGGATGAGCGTCCGGACGGCCGACGGGACGAGGCGGGCGGCGCT
>DATEZX010000006.1:0-8660 GCA_035255225.1 Candidatus Limnocylindrales bacterium | reverse complement strand
ACTCGAGCTCGGTCCGCTGGCCGGGCTTGAAGTCGCTGTGGTACTCCGCGCCGCCCCACCACTGGGGATCGCAGATGACGACCTGGGCGCCGGCCGCCCGGGCCCGCGCCACGCCCGCCAGGACGTTCGGCTTCGTGAGCCACGCGACACCGGCGGAGTTGGGGCCTGCCTTCCAGACCCCGCCGATGATGTTCCAGGCCACGAACGCGATCTTCACCCCGGCGCGCTCGACGATCGCCGGGGTCATCGCCTGGTCGAGGTTCAGCCCGAGCCCGGTGTTCGCGATGCCGTACTGCTTGAGCAGCCGCAGCGTCGACTTGACGCCGGCCAGGCCCTTGTCCGTGTTGTGGTTGGCGGCCATGTACACGACGTCGAAGCCCCACGTGTTCTTCCAGATCGGCAGGACGGCCGAGCTGATGCTGAAGGTCAGGCCGCTGCCGTAGTTCGGCACGAAGTTGTCGACGATCGGGCACTCGACGTCGGCGATCGTCAGGTCGGCGCCGGACACGAGCCGCGAGACAGCCCCGTCGTTGCCGGTCTCGACCGGGGTGACCACCGGATAGACGTCGATGCCGGGCGGCGGGTTGGGATTCGGGTGCGGCTTGCCCGCGTAGCGCGCCGTCCCGCTGTTGAAGACCCACGGCCAGCCTCGATGGTTGGCGAGCGCCTGCCAGGCGGCGCCTCGGTCGGAGCAGACGCCGCCGAGGGAGGCGAGGGTCCAGACCGCCGATGGGTCGTACGCGAGCCAGGCGGCCGGCACGGCCGCGGGATCGGTCGCCCGGCCGACGATCGGATAGGGCTGGTTCCGATCGGCCGGATCGCCGAACAGGTCCGCGCCGCCGATCCCGAACGGCCCGCCGCCGCCGATCGGCAGCGTCTTCGTGGCGGGCTCGACGAGGCCGGCCGGGAGGAGCGCGACGAGCTCCTGGTTCTTCGAGATGGCGGCCGCGATCTGGTCGGCCGGCAGGCAGGCAGCCGCGATCGTCCAGGACGGTTGCGTGACCGCGATGCCGCACGGCGGAACCAGGCTCCCGGCCGCGGCGAGCTTCGCGAGCTCGTCGAGCGACGTCCAGGCCTTGAGGTTCGTCAGCCCGGTGACGACGGCCAGCGGGAACGAGGTCGGGTAGGGGACGGTCGATGCGGACGGCGAGGGCTGGAGCGAGGCGCCGGCGGGCGCGCTCGGCGACGGCGACACCAACGCAGGGGAGGGGGGCGGGGCGGGGGACGGGGTTGACGGCGAGCACGCGCCGAGCAGCGCGATGGCGACGCCGACCGAGAGCGCGCGCGTGGCGACCCGGCGCGTCGCGAGCCGCGCCGTCGCGCCGTGGCGCGGATCGAGGCTCAGAGCCGCTTCTCCATCTGGACGTCGGTCTCGACGTACCCGGTCCGGCGGTACAGGCGCCGGGCAACCTCGTTCGACCCGAAGACGTGGAGGTTCACGCGCTCATAGCCCTGCTCGCGCGCCCAGGCATGGAGCGCCTCCAGCGCCGCCTGGCCGAGCCCGCGCCCGCGCTGCGCCGGCTCGATCGCGATGTCCCAGATGAACAGCGCTCGCTCGACCCGGGGCCGCGGTCCGACCCACAGGATCCCGACGCCCCGTCCCTCGGGGTCGCGGATGGACCACAGGTGCTGGTCGGCCGTCGCGAGGCCGTCCGGCAGCAGTTCCTCGAACTGCGCGCGGGCGCGGTCGAGCGAGCCCTCGCGGGCCCAGTTGCCGGCCTGGACGTGTTCCTCGGCGTACTCGGCGATCGTCCGCCCAACCCACGCGTCGTAGATCTCGGGCGTCATCGGGGCGAGGGTCACCGCCGGGATCGCCCGCGCCGCTGCGTCGCTCACGCGCCGGAGTCTAGGCGTCGGAGTGGCGCCTGCGCCGTCTCGAGAGCGCCCTCCGCGGCCGGTCGATCGTCAGTCGTCGCCGGGAGCGCGGGCGGGCGTGCCAGTCAGCAGATCTTCAGCGTCTCGCAGATCGAGGCCGGCTCCCAGCCGTGGAGCGCGATCCAGATCACGTAGAGCACGATCGAGACGAGCGCCCCGACGACGAGGAACGTCGCGATCACCCGGTCGGGGTCGAGCCGCCGCGTGAGCCAGCCGATCACGAGGAATGCCGCTGCGGCCGGGATCGCCAGGAGATACGTGCCGCCCTCGTCGGTCACGACGAACCACGTGAAGCCGTGGAGGACGCCGGCCGCGGCGCCGAGGCCGACGGCGCCGGGCATCGGGCGCACCTCGGTCCCTCGTCCGCGGATCCCGACCCACAGGAGCAGGGCCAGCAGCCCGACCCACGCGACGTGCCACAGCCAGTGGCTCAGGACCTCGTCGAACCAGTGGTCGAGCTTCCCGACGTCGGTCGCGTAGAACGCGTCCCGCGGCGAGCCGGAATCGAACAGGTCACCCAGCGCGTTGGTCGCGAGATGGATCGCCTGGCCAGAGACCCAGACCGCGATCAGGACGACGAGCACGAGGCGCGCCCGCGTCCCCAGCCGGCCGGTCAGCTCGAAGGCGAGGACCAGCAACGGCATCGTCACCAACGGGGTGAAGAGGTCGACCGCCTCCTGACCGGTGAATCCGCGGACGTCTCCGACTTGGCTCCGGAGGATCGGCGGGAGGAGGAGGAACGCCGTGATGGCAGCCGCGAAGCCGAGGAGCGCCAGCGCGACGAGCTCGGGCCTGCCCCGAGCGCCCGGCTCGACCCGCCCAGAGAGTCCAGCGGAGAACATGACCCGAGCTCCTTTCTTGCTGCCGCTCAACGATCGCTACGCGCCCGGCGTCCCCATTGGGACCCGGTCGATGTCGAGGTCCCACGGGCAGCCCCACGCCCACGAGACCACGTACAGGGTGCCGACCTCGACGGCGAAGGACCTTGCCTGCGTCGCCGCGCCTCCCGGATCGCTCGCCGGATCGTGCGTCAGCGCCAGCTCCCAGGCGGGTCGGCTCGGATTTCCATCGGGGGCGAGCTTCGCCGTTGCCGTGCAGGCCAGGGTCGGATCGAAGGTCGGTCGTCCGACGGTCGGCGAGCCGTCGAAGGAGAAGGTCACCCGGTAAGACCCGGCGGGCAGGAAGACCTTGCTGCTCGTCTCCGACCGCCGGGTCGGATCGCCCTCGGCGGAGGCGCTCCACGGCCAGCTCGATGGCGTCCACGCCTCGGGTCCTGGTGGCGTCGGAGCCGCCGTGGGGATCACCGCCCCGGCCGCGTCATAGGGCACGAGCCGGTCCGACAACCACTCGCCGTCGGCGGTCGTCACGGCCACGAAGTAGCCGTTCGCGAGGACTGCCTCGGTCGTGAGTGGCGCCGGCGCGGGTGACCGACGCTCGTTGAACGGGCTCCAGGTCCAGGTCGCGGCAAGCCTGGCGACGGACCGGTCGACCGCGCCCCAGGTCATCGCGAAGCCGCCCATCAGGCCGGGCCCGGACGCGACCGGATGTCCCGTATCCACCTTGTCCGCGTAGTGCGCGGGCATGCCGAGGACCGTCAGGATGCGCGGGCCGCCGGACCGGTCCGGGTGCTCGACGCAATAGAAGTCGTGCACGCCGTCGGTCAGGAGCGAAACGTCGATGCTCGCCCCGGCCGGGGTGGTGAACGCCGTGTGGACCAGCTCGGCCAGGCTCCTGATCTCGCCGGCATCGAGCGACCTGCCGATCACGCCGTGTCGGTCCGTCGCGACCTTCTCCCGGCACGCGCTCGCCACCGCCGGGTTCGGCGAGGCGGCTGTGCCGCCACAGCCGCCGACGACGACTGCCAACGCGAGCGCCAGGAATGGCTTCCGCAGCACGGACGCCGCCTCCTTCCCGCGGGAGCGCAGACGCAGGGTCGGCGGTGTTCGGCCGATGCGCCCAGTGCCAGAGGGCCTCGCTCGGCGGTCCTGTCGGCTGGGCTCCGACGCGCCCGTCCGGAGTCGACAATGGGCGGCGACAGCGGACCTCAGCAGGAGTGACGGCGATGGGCTACGACTTCGAGGTCTCCGACGTCCTTCCCGCGACGCCGGACGAGATCTACCGAGCCTGGATGAGCAGCGAGGGACACGCCGCCATGACCGGCGCCGGCGCCGAGGTCGACCCCGGCCTCGGCGCCGAGTACGAGGCCTGGGACGGCTACATCACTGGCCGGACGATCGCTCTCGAGCCGGGCCGCCGGATCGTCCAGACGTGGCGGACGTCAGAGTTCGCAGCCTCGGACCCCGATTCGCAGATCGAGGTCCTGCTCGATCCCGTGGATGGCGGCAGCCGCGTCACGATCCGCCACACGAACGTGCCGGACGGCCAGCTCGGCTACGAGCAGGGCGGCTGGCAGGAGAACTACTTCGACCCCATGCGGACGTACTTCGGCGGCCGCCGCAGCGCCGGCGACGGCGGGCGCTAGGAACGCCGCTCGAACCTCGCGCTTCCCGCGGCCGGTCGGATCGAGCTCCGGTGACCGTCCTCCCAGCGGACCTCGAAGCTGAGGCCGGCCCGCGACGCGACGACCTCGAGGATTTCGCCGATTCGCGCCGGCCGCGCCACCGCCTCCGACTCGACGATGATCCGGTCGCCAGCCTTCGCCTGGCTCTCAGGGACGTAGCTGATCGTCTGCCCCGACGTGACCTTGCCCGCCATGTCCGCCTCCTCCGCAGCGCTCCGGCACTGGCCTGTCGACGTCCACGATCCCCCCGCGACCTCGAGATGACGAGAGCCATCGGTCACCGGCGATGGCCGCGGGACGCCGGGGCCCGGCGCGGTGCCTGGGCCTCGGGCGGGCGCCGGCGGTGCCGAAGCCACTAGGCCGGCGTCGCCCAGAGCAGGGCACCCGGGCGGCATCGCGACAGACACAGGCCGCAGCGCGAGCAGTGCTCCTCGTCGATGATCGCCTTGCCGTCGACGACCCGGATCGCGCGCTCGGCGCATGACACCTCGCATAGCCCGCAGCCATTGCACAGATCCAGGTCGAGGAGCGGCACGCCGCTGCCCCGGGTCGCCTCCCGGCCGAGCGCGAGACCGACGACCTCGGCCGGCCGGGCGTAGCCGTGGCGCCCCAGCCAGGTGGCCATCTCGTCGGCGATCTTCCCGAAGACGGCGGGCCCGCGGAGGATGGCCGCGGTGCAGACCTGGACGGCGGCGGCGCCGGCCATCAGCAGCTCGATCGCGTCGACGCCGCGCGAGACGCCGCCACAGCCGATGACCGGGATGTCCACCGCCGAGGCGACGTCCCGGACGCAGCGGACCGCAAGGGGCTTGAGGGCCGGCCCGGACAGCCAGCCGTAGCCGTCCGCACCGCCGAGCCGCGGGTAACCCGTCTCGACATCGATCGCCAGGCACGGTCCGAACGAGTTGATGGCGACGATGGCGTCGGCCCCGGCGGCCTGTGCCTCCTCCGCGGCGCGGCGCATCTCGCGGCCGAGCGGGCTGAGCTTGACCCAGATGGGCACGTCGAGGGCGGCCTTGGCCGCGCGGATCGCCGCGACCATCGGCTCGGCGTCCTCGCCGATGTAGTGGGTCGACAGCTCGACGGCGTCAGCGAACGGCCGGATGCGGGGCGCCAGGTCTGCCACGTCGGCGGCCGTGTAGCCGAGGCTGACGATGACCGGCAGGCCGGCCTCCCTCGCGATGCCGTACTCGCGCTCGATCCAGCGCTCCGGGGCCAGCTCCGACCACAGCTCGGCGTTCAGGAAGCCATGCGCGACCTCGGCCATGTTGGGCGTCGTCGGCTCCGCCGCGGTCCTCGAGATCGTCTTCGTGACGAGCCCACCCGCGCCGCCGGCGGCGCACGCCCGGATGGCCTCCCCGTCGTGGACGGGCGGCCCGGCCGCCGTCAGGACCGGGTTCGGGAAGCGCAGCCCGCAGACCTCGACGCCGAGGTCGACGGCGGGCTGCGGGCGCGGTGCATGCGCAACCTCTCGCGTAGCGTCGGCCGCCCTCGGGGTCGTCATCCGACCGGGATCCTCCCTGGAGCGAACGGGTGCTCCCCGATGCGGGCGAGGCGCTCCCACAGCACGACGGCCGCGGCACGTGCCTCGGCGGCGAGCTCGTCCTGGTCGACGGCCGTGAGGCGACGGTCCCGAACGACGAGCCGGCCATCGACGACGACATCGCGGACGGCGCGCGCGGACAGCCCGAAGATCCAGTGGCCGGCCAGCGTCTCGGCCGTCAGGGGAACGGGCATCGGGTAGTCGAGGACCGCGAGGTCGGCCGGCGCCCCAGGTTCCAGCCGTCCGAGAGCGGGCTCGGCGAACGCCTCGGCCACGAGGCGGGCCCCAGCGGCCAGGCGGGCCAGCGGCCAGCCGGCGTCTGTTGAGCCCGCGCTCCCGGGCCTGACCAGGGCAGCCCGTCCGTCCCCGCCCGCGGAGCCATCGCTGGAGCCACGGTTGGTCGTGTCACGGCTGGCCCGGTCCGCCCGTTCCTCGAGGTGGCGGAAGTACCCCGCGCGGCTCTCCTCGAACATGTCGGCCCCGATCCCGTCGGTCCCGAGCGCCACGCGCCGGCCGAGGAGCCCGAGCGGCGCTCGACCGACCGCGTTGTTCATGTTCGAGCGCGGGTTGTGGACCAGTGTCGCCTCCGAGGCCCGGAAGAGCGCCGCCTCCGCGGGATCGAGGTGGACGCCGTGGGCGAGGACTGGCGCCGGCTCGAGGGCCCCGGCTCGCGCCAGCCGCTCGAGGACCCGCAGGCCGTACGCCTCGACGGCTTCGCGCTCGTCCGCTGCGTCCTCCGCGACGTGGACGTGGAGGCCTCGGCCGGTCGACCGGGCAAGGTCCACGCAGGCCGCGAGTGTCGCGTCGGACAGCGTGAACGAGGCGTGGGCGCCGACGAGGCCGCGGGCGAGGGGTTCCGCCCCCGAGGCCGCGCGGGCGAGGAAGCGGCGGTTCTCCTCGACCCCGGCCAAGGCCCGTGCCGGACCGTCCCGGTCGGTGACCTCGTAGGCGAGGATCGATCGAATGCCGAGCCCGCCCAGCTCATCGGCGAGGATGTCGAGCGAGCCGTCGATCGCGCTCGGCGAGGCGTGGTGGTCGATGAGCGTCGTTGTCCCCGCCAGGAGGGCCTCCATGCCGGCGACCCTCGCGGATGCCCGGATGGCGGGCTCGTCGAGGGCCTGGTCGAGGCGCCACCAGACCCGCCGAAGGATCTCGATGAAACCTCGCGGCGGGGCGAGGTCGTACGGCATCCCGCGGGCGAGGGCAGAGTAGGCGTGGGTGTGCGCGTCGACGTTGCCGGGGATGACGAGGCAGCCCCGGCAGTCCACGACGGCCGCGCCCGGGGCGGCGTCGAGCGCGGGGCCGACCGCTGCGATCCGGTGGTCCTCGACCAGGATGTCGGTGGCCGGGAGGACCTGGGCCGGGTCCAGGCGAGGGATGACGTGACCACCGCGCAGGAGGATGGTCATCGCGGGCCGCCCGCCGCCGGTCGCTCGGGCGTTCCAGCCGACGCCATGGTCGGAGCGGCGAGGCGCGGCCGGGCGGCGAGTCTCGGCAGGCTCGCGAGTCGCGGCAGGGCGGCACGCGCGGCCGCCGAGTCGCGCATCGGCAGCCGGGTGCGTCGGACGCCGTCGAACCGGTAGAGCGCCTCAGCCACCGCCGGAGCCGTGGGCACGAGGACGGCCTCGCCGATGCCTTTCGCCCCCAGCGGTCCCTCCGGCTGTGCCTCCTCGACGAGGATGACATCGACCCTCGGCATCCCGGCCGCGGGAATGATGCCGAGTGACTTGAGGGTCTCGGTCTCGGGGACTCCGTCCCGGATCACGAGCTCCTCGGTCAGGGCCTGCCCGAGGCCCATGTGGATGCCACCGACGATCTGGCCCTCGACGAGCGTCCGGTTCATGACCCGTCCGACGTCGTGGGCCGCGACGACGTGATCGATGGCGCCGTGCTCGTCGAGGATGACGACCTGGGTCGCCCAGCCGTACCCGAAGTGCGTTGCGGGCTCCGGTGCGGCGCTGTCGAGCGGGGTCGTCCAGTCGACGATGACCTCGCCCTCGAACTCCTCGCCGGCCAGCGTTTCCGGAGGCCGGCCCCATAGCGCGGCGCGCAGCGCCTCGGCGGCCTTGAGGACGGCTCGACCACCGAGCATCGTGGCTCGCGAGGCGGTCGTCTGCCCGGTGTCCAGCTCGCGCTCGGTGTCGACCGCGACGCGGATGCGGTCGACCGGCAGGCCGAGCGTCGAGGCGGCGAGCTGGGCGAAGACCGTGTGACAGCCCTGGCCCATCTCGGTCCAGGAGTGGTACAGGGTGATGGTCCCGTCGACCTCCGGTCGGAGGATCGCCCGGCCCAGCTCCGTCATGCCGTTGCCGATGCCGCAGTTCTTGACCCCACAGGCGATCCCGGCGGTGGGGGCGGCCCGGTAGACATCACGCACCGCCAACAGGGTCTGCTCCAGGCCGGTGCCCGGGCCGAGCCGCTGCCCGGTCGCGAAGCGGTCGCCCTCGCGGAGGGCGTTTCGCCAGCGGATCTCCCAGCCGTCGAGCCCGACGGCGTTGGCGAGGCGGTCGAGCATGCCCTCGATGGCGAAGGCCGTCTGGTTCACCCCGAAGCCCCGCATCGCGCCCGAGGGCGGGTTGTTCGTGTAGACCGCCCGGGCCTCGACGTCGACGTTCGGGACGCGATACGGACCGCAGGCGTGCGCCGCGGCCCGCTCGAGGACCTTCATCCCGACGCTGCCGTACGCCCCGTTGTCACCGACGATCCGGGCCCGAACGGCGA
>DATEZX010000005.1:0-9996 GCA_035255225.1 Candidatus Limnocylindrales bacterium | reverse complement strand
ACAACGTCGGCTCGAAGCACGAGCAGCCCGGCCGGACCGGCTTCGCCCACCTCTTCGAGCACGTCATGTTCCAGGGCTCGGCCCACGTCGGGAAGGCCGAGCACATGGCGATCGTCCAGGCCGCGGGCGGCGTGGCCAACGGCTCGACCTGGCTCGACCGGACGAACTACTACGAGACGCTGCCGTCGAACCAGCTCGAGCTTGCCCTGTGGCTCGAGGCAGATCGACTCGCGACGCTCCCGTCGGCGCTGTCCCAGGACAACCTCGACAACCAGCGCGAGGTCGTCAAGAACGAGAAGCGCTGGTCGTACGACAACCGGCCGTACGGCAGCTGGGTCGAGAAGGTCCTCGCCGGGCTCTATCCGGCCGAGCATCCTTACCACCACCCGACGATCGGCTCGATGGCCGACCTCGACGCCGCGTCGCTCGCGGACGTCGTGTCGTTCTTCAGGCTCCACTACGCCCCGAACAACGCCGTGCTCTCGATCGTCGGCGACGCCGACCCGGGCCAGGCGCGCGAGTGGGTCGAGCGGTACTTCGGGCCGATCCCGGCCAACCCCGCGCTGCCGGCCCCACTGCGGGCCATGGCGCTGCCGCCGACGCTCGGGGGCGAGGTTCGGGAGGTCGTGCCGGATCGGGTCCCGCTGCCCCGGATCATGTGGGCCTTCCGCTCGCCGCTGTTCGGCGACGAGCGCCTCGACGCCCTCGACCTCGCCGGCCAGATCCTCGCCGGCGGGAAGGGCAGCCGCCTCCACCGCCGGCTCGTCCGCGAGGAGCGCCTGGCGCAGGACGTGGCGCTGTTCTCGATGGGCCTCGTCGCCGGGGCCTCGCTCACCGTGGGCTGGGCGACCGCCCGGCCCGGCATCGACCTCGAGCGCCTGGAGGCGGCCTTCTGGGAGGAGCTGGCGCGGATGGCCCGCGAACCGGTATCCGACGACGAGCTCGCCCGGGCGAAGGCCCTGACGGAGGCCGACGAGCTGGGCGCGCTCATGCGTGTCGAGGAGCGCGCCGACCGGCTGTCGATGTACGCGACCCTGCTCGACGACCCGGCGATGGTCAACCGGATGCTGCCGCGCTACCTGGCGGTCACGACCGAGCGGATCCGCGACGTCTGCGGGTCGGTCTTCGAGCCCGACAACCGGTTCGTCCTGACGTACGTCCCGGCGGCCGCGGCGCAGCCCGGCGAGGCCGCGGCATGACCCTGGTGGCGGCGTGACCCTCGTCGCCGACCGGCCAGGGCACGGCGAGCCGCGGCCCTACCAGTTCCCGCCGTTCAGCCACGCTCGCCTGTCGAACGGCATCGACGTCATCGCCGTCCACCTGCCCGAGCGCGAGCTGCTCGCCGGCGCGCTGTTCGAGGCGATCGGCGCCGCCGACGAGCGGGACGCGGAGGGCGGGCTCACGGTCCTGATGGCCCGGGCGATGACCGAGGGCACGCGCTCCCACGACGCGATCGCCCTGACCGAGGCCGGCGAGCGACTCGGCGCCTCGATCCACGCCGAGGCCGGTTGGGACGCCCTGTCGGTCGGGGTGGATGTGCCCGCGGCGCGCTTCGAACCGGCGCTCGACCTGCTGGCCGAGGTCATGAGCGAGCCGGTCTTCCCCGAATCCGAGGTCGAGCGGCTGCGCGACGAGCGGCTGAACGACATCCTCCAGGCTCGGGCCGACCCTCGCCGCCGGGCCGAAGAGGGCTTCGTCGAGACGATCTACGCGGACGGGAGCCCGTACCGCCGACCCTCGGGCGGCACGAAGGCGACCGTCGAGCACATCGACGCCACGGCATGCCGCGAGATGCATGAGCGCCGCTTCGATCCGAACCGGATGACACTTGTCGTCGGCGGCGACCTGGAGGGCCTGGACGTCCCAGAGCTCGCCGAGCGCAAGCTCGGCAGCTGGGCCCCCAGCGCCACACGCGAAGGGCCGCGGATGATCCCTGCCCGGCCGGCCGCGAACCCGTATCGGGTCCGCGTCCTCGATCGGCCGGGATCGGTCCAGACCGAGATCCGGATCGGGCACGTCGGCCTGCCGCGGCGCATCCCCGACTTCCACGCCCTGTCGGTCATGAGCGCCATCCTGGGCGGGCTCTTCAACTCCCGGCTCAACCGCGTCCTCCGCGAGGAGCGCGGCTACACCTACGGCGCCGGCGCGGGCTTCGACCTTCGGCGCGCGGCCGGGCCGTTCGCCGCCCGCGCCGCCGTCAACACGGAGGTCACCGTACCGGCGATCGAGGTGATCCTCGCCGAGCTCGACGGCATGCGCGAGCGGCCCACGACGCGTGACGAGCTGCACGCGGCGCGCGACTTCCTCGTCGGCGTCTTCCCGCTCCGGTTCGAGACGCCGGCCGCCGTGGTTGGAGCGATCTCCAGCATCGTCATGCATGGCCTGCCGGACGACGAGCTGGCCCGCTACCGCGGGGCGATCGAGGCGGTCGACGGCGAGGCTGTCACGGCCGCGGCACGGGCCCACGTCCGGCCCGAGGAGGCCTCGATCCTGCTGGTCGGCGCGGCCGACGAGTTCCTGCCGGCCCTGGAGGCGGCCGGCCTCGGCGCCATCACCGTCGAGCGCGAACCGGCCGACGGATCCGGCGGGGCCCTCGACGGAGGCGGCTGAGGCCGTCCTCGTCCCGGGCGCCGGGCAGCTGGATCGCTTCCGGGTTGTCGCCGGTCCGCTCCGACAGCGCGCTCGTCGGGACGTCGAGCGCCTGGCGAGCACTCGCCGAGGGTGGATCTTCGGTGGCCTGAAACCTTCCGAGGCTGGTTCGCCTCATGCGAGTGAGTGGCTGCACGGATCCCGCTCGCAGGGGAGGTTCTCGAGATCATGAAAGACCAGGTCCAGCGGATCGTTCGACCGATCGGCGTCGCGCTCGTGACGCTGCTGCTCGTCGCCGGCGGAGCGTTTGCCGGGAACGCGATCCTGGGCTCCACCCGCCACGACGATGCCGGCCTGCCGGCGAACCTTCAGAGCCCCGAAGCGTCCGACGCGCCCGAGGCGACCGACGCGCCCGAGGCGACCGACGCGCCCGAGGCCACCCACGCGCCCGAGGCGACTGAGGCGCCCGAGGCCACCCACTCGCCCGAGGCGACCGAGGCGGCCGAGACGGCCGAGCCAGGCGACGACAACGGCGGCGCCAGCGCGCCGCACCCGACCGAGTCAACCGACAACGGCGACAACGGTGGCGGCTCGGACGACGGAAGTGGCAGCGGCTCCGGCAGCGGCGGCGACAGCTCCGTCTCGGGCAACGGCTGAGCCGGCGGGTCGGCCGTACTCTGGGCTTCGTGACGAAGGTCCCGTCGTGGCCGCCGCTCGAGCCCTGCACCATGGCGTCCGGTCCCGCCGACCGCTCGGCCGACCGTCCGCCTGGGGGGTCAACCGCCACGAACCATCAGACGTCCCTCTCCGGGCTCGCGACCTCCACGGTCGCGGGCCCGGCGGCCTTTCCCGATGACCGGATCGTCGTCCAGGCGGTGCTCGACGGCGACCGGGACGCGTTCCGGATCCTCGTCGACCGCGAGCTGGCCGGCGTGGTCCGCGCCGCGGCGCGGGTCCTCGACGACGTCGCGGAGGCCGAGGACGTGGCCCAGGAGACGTTCGTGATCGCCTACCGCTCGCTCGCGTCCTGGCGGGCCGACGGGCCGTTCGGGGCCTGGCTGGCCAGGATCGCGATCCGGCTGGCGGTCCGGCGTGCCGCTCGGCTTCGGGTCGTGCCGTGGGCCCAGCCCGGCCACGTCGGCGACGACGACGAGCCACGCGTCGCGGTGCGCCAGTCGTCGAGCGATCCCGAGCATGCGGCGGTCCGGGGCGAGCAGGCCATGCTCGTGCGCCGCGCGGTCGCGGCGCTCGACGAGCCCTACCGCGAGGTCGTCGCGTTGCGCTTCTTCGCGGATCGCTCGCTGGACGAGATCGCCACCCTGACCGGCCGCCCGCTCGGGACCGTGAAGACCCACCTCCGTCGCGGCCTCCTTCGCCTCCGCGCCGGGATCGTCGGCGGAGGCGCGGCATGACCGAGCCGCGGCGCTTCGACATCGGGGAGCTTTCGGGGGCGGACGACGCCAACGGCGACGCGGAGCTCGGCCAGGCGCTCGCCGTCGCCCGCGCGGTCGAGTCGGCCGTGGCCGCGCCGGAGGCCCGCCCGAGCCCCGAGCTCGCGAATCGAATCATGGCCGCCGTCGCCCGCGAGCCGGCGCCACGCCCGGTCGGGATCCTCGCCGCGCTCCGCCGCCGACCGGGCCTCGCCGGCCTGTTCGACAGCCTGCAGATCGGCTGGTCGAGGGCCGCCTCGTCCGGCCGGCCGATCGGCCTGCGTGTCGGCGGTTTCGCCTACGTCGCAGCGGTGGTCCTGCTGGCCGCTTCCCTGACCGGGGTCGCGGCGTACACGACGGCGGGTGCCATCCGCGGCATCGGGCTGTTCGGACCGTCGGCCACCCAGGTGCCGCCGGCGACGCCCGGGCTGCCGACGCCGGGCCCGCTCACGAGTCCCGAGCCCGGTGAGACGGAGACCGCCGCGCCGAGCCAGACGCCGGAGCCGAGCGAGGCAGTCGAGCCGAGCGACGACCATGGCGGCTCGTCGGTCGAGCCCGGCGACAACGGCGGTGGCGGCGCAGACGCCACGGACATGCCGGAGGCGAGCAACGGCCAGGGCGGCGGCGGTGACGGCGGATCGTCCGTCACGCAGTCGCCGCGCCCCTCCCAGACCGCCCGGCCGTCGGAGTCGCCCGGGCCGACGTCGAGCTCGGGAGACTAGCCCTCGTCCTCCTGGCGCTGCCCGGCAGCCTGCTCGGGACCGCCCAGGCCTTCGGTCGCCACGCCGACGATGAGCGTCCGATGGACGAGCGCGAAATCGAAGTGGCCGACGACCGACCGGTCGTCGAGCCAGCGCACCCGCACGTCCGACATCGGGATGAACCGCGGGTCGGTGCTGTCCACGAAATGGAGGAGCGACCCGCCGGCGTGGACGTGAACGTCGCCGGCGACGAGATGGGCGGGCGTCATGAGCACGAGCCGCTGGGGGACCTTCTCGAGGACGACCGCGTGCTCGTCCCGGAGCTGCGAGTCACTGTGCCGCTGGGCCACGATCGCGACGTCGTCGAGGCGGACGCGGAGCTCCGGCATCGTCACGCGGGTCGCGGTACCGGATCTGGCGAGGAGCGTGACGTTGCGGAGCGTGAAGAAGCCCTGGAGCATGTTCACGTAGTCGGTCAGGCGTCGGAACCGGCCGAGATCCGCGACGCCCGAGGCGCGCAGGCGGTCACCGATGAGCTCGAGCTCCTGGAGCTGGCCGCCGCGCTCCTCGAGGCCAACCGGGGCGATGCCGGTGCCCCAGATCGGGTCGTCCCAGGCATGATCGACGCGCGGCTCACCCTCCAGCCCGGCATCGAGCCGGACCTCGATGCCGCCCTCGCCCGGACCCTCGTCGCGTCCCCCGGCCATCGATCCTCTCCATGGCTGCGCACGCTTCGCCCCCCGCGAAGTCGCCCGGAGCATAGCCCGCCCGGATCTCTTGGCGACGCCCCGGAGGGACTACGCTGAGCCCGATGATCGTCGTGGTGGGCCGGCCGGGTACTGCCGCAGTCCGGGCCCTCGCGGCCGCGGTCGCCGCCCGCGGCGGGCGTTGCGAGGTCGTCGGGACCGTCTCGCCCGATGCCGCCGGGGACGCCGTGCTCCAGGGTCTCGCCGCGGCCGGAGCCGGCCATGCCGCCGTGCTGCGCAGCCCGGCGATCGATCTCGAACCGGCCGACCTCGAGCTCGCGCTCCGCTACCTGCCCGACGCGCGAGTCGTGGTCCTGGTCGGCGACGATGGCCTCCCAGACGGCCTCCAGGCCGACCTGACCGAGGTGGCGGTGGCGTCCGCCGCCTGGTCCGGGGCGAACCTGATCCTCGTCACTGCGGCGACGGCGTCCGGGCTCGTGACGGGCGACCGGTCGATCGCCCTGACCCCGCCGGCACGCGACCCGGATGGCGCCTTCGCGGGCCTCGTCGCCGACCTCGCCGCCCGGCTGGACGGCGGGCTCCCGCTCGCCGCGGCGTGGCCGGCGACCCTCGACTCGCTCGGCGCCGAGGCCGTGCCGGCCACTCGCGAGCCGGCGCCTGCCGAAGACCCGGCCGCGGACCCGGCTACGACTCCCTGAGGGCCTGCTGCACGGCGCCGGGCAGCGGCTCCGGGACCGGCTCGACCAGGCTCGGATCGTCGTTCCGGACGTCGTTGACCCGCCGGCTGACCGCGTAGGTCTCGAGCGCGGCCTCGTCGGCCGGCACGAGGAGGCCCTTGAGCTCCGCGAGCGCCGGGGCCTCGGTCCGCGTGGGATCGAGCCAGCGGTCCCAGGCCGATTCCGGGACCACGACCGGCATCCGGTCATGGATCGGGCGCATGAGGTCGTTGGCGCGAGTCGTGACGATCGTGAAGGAGCGGACGATCTCGCCGGTGTCCTCGTCCTTCCAGCCGGCCCACAGCCCGGCGAGCGCTAGCGGCCTGCCGTCGCGCCGGAGCACGGCGTATGGCTGTCGGACCTCGCGGCCACGCTCGTCGATCGTTCGCCGCCACTCGTAGAACGCGTCGGCCGGGACGAGGCAGCGCCGCTTCTGGAAGGCGTACCGGAAGGCCGGGTTGCGGTCGATCGACTCGGCCCGAGCGTTGAACATCCGATTGCCGGTCCTGGCGGTCTCCGACCAGTGGGGAACCAGGCCCCAGCGGTACGAGGTCACGGCCCGGCGATCGTCGCGCTGGACGACCACCGCGGCCTGGTCCGTCGGCGCGACGTTGAACCGCCCACCGGCCTCGTCGGCGAGGTCCTCGGCGCCGAAGATCTCGGCCAGCTCGGAGCTCGGGCGTTGCTGCGTGATCCGTCCACACATGCCGTCTCCAGTATCCTCCGGCCCGATGGATGACCCGGCCCTCGATGCCGCCGTCGCGTCGACCGGGCCGCTCGATGGGTCGACGGCCCGGCGGCTGCTCGACCGCGCCCGTGATTGGCTCGAGCGGGGCGAGCCGGCCCAGGCCGCGGCCCACTTCCGACGAGTCATCGGCCACGCCGACGCTCAGCTGACGGCCGAGGCCTGGCTGGGCTTCGGCGACGCGCTGTTCCGAATGGACCACGACGCGGATGCGCTCCGTGCCTGGGAATCGGTGACCCAGATGCCGGAGACGCCGGTGACCTATCGCGCCTGGCGCCAGATCGCGGCCGAGCGGGTCCGGCAAGGCGACATCGCGGCCGCGACGAAGGCCTACCGCGAGGCGGAGCGCCGCGCCCCGCCCGGAGACCGGGCCGAGATCGCGAGCCGACTGGGCTGGCTCAACAAGGAGCAGGGCCGGACGTGGACGGCCGGCCGGTACTTCGCGCGCAGCCGCGGGACGGGCCTCGCGCTCAGCCTGTCGAACCTCATCCTGGCGGTCACGGTCGTCGTGTCACTGATCGCGATTCTCAGCCCCGACACGACCCTGTTCGATGCGCTGGCGCTCGATCGGCGGGACGTCGTCCACGGCGAGCTGTACCGGCTCCTGAGCGTGACGCTCCTCCACGCGAACTTCCTGCACCTGTTCTTCAACATGTACGCCCTGTACCTCATCGGGCCGATCGTCGAAGGAATCTGGGGCTCGCGCTGGTTCGGCGCGCTCTACCTCCTGACCGCGATCGCGGCCTCGACGACGAGCGTCGTCTTCTCGCCCGGCCCGGCGGTCGGCGCCTCGGGCGCCATCTTCGGGCTCATCGGCGTCGTGTTCGCCGGGACCCGCTTCCACCACCCGGTGCTGGACCAGCGCGCTCGGGCCATCGTGCCCCAGCTCGGCTTCCTGATCGTCATCAACCTGATCCTCGGCTTCTCGATCGGGGGGATCGACAACGCGGCGCACATCGGCGGCCTCGTCAGCGGGCTGTGGCTCGGGCTCGTCGTTCCCCCGGGACGGGTGCCGACGCTGCGCTCGATGTGGCAGAACCTCGGCAGCCAGTCCGGCGCGGCCCCGCCGCTGATCGTGGCGGCGGGGGTTCTCGCCGTGATCGCGGCGATCCTCGTCGGGCTGTCGATCGCGGGGGTCCGCCTCTAGCGCTCGCCAGGCGGGCCGCCGCGCGGCAGGACCACTCGGACCCGTGCCCCATGGGGCCGGACGTTGCCGGCCTCGGCCTCGCCGCCGTGGGCGCGCGCCAGCTCGCGCACGATGGCCAGCCCGAGGCCGGTCCCGCCGCCGGCGCGGGATGCCTCGGCTCGCCAGAAGCGCTCGAAGGCCCGCTCGGCCTGGCCCGGCGGGAACCCCGGCCCGTCGTCGACGATATCGATCTCGATGGCCGGGCGAGGGCCGATCGTCGTCGTCCGTTGCTCGATCCGGACGGTCCCGCCGGACGGCGTGGCGGCGAGCGCGTTCTCGACGAGGTTGCCGAGCATCCGCTCGACGGCCAGCGGGTCGGCCGTGAAGGCCGGATCGAAGCCCGCCGGCGGGGCATCTGCCACGAGCGTGACGCCGTCGCGCTCCGCCCGGTCGACGAACCGCTCGACGGTCGCGCCGATGACCGCCAGGGCGTCGAGCCGCTCCGGCCGAAGGCCGGTGGCGGCAGCCCCGGCGTCGCGCAGCCGCTCGATGTCGCCGAGCTCGTCGACGAGCCGCTCGAGCCGGCCGGCCTCCTCCTCGATCGCCCGGGCCGCCGAGGCCGCCGCCTCGCCCGAGGCGGTCCCGTCGCGAAGGGCGGTCGCGAAACCCGAGATGACGGTCAGCGGTGTTCGCAGGTCGTGGCGCAGGTTGGCCAGGAGCTCGGCCTCCCGACGGCGGGTCTCGTCGAGCTCGTCGGCCATGGCGTTGAACGTCCCGGTCAGATCGCGGACCTCGGTCGGCCCGTCCAGCGGCAAGGGAGCCTGGCCGACGGCAGGCGATGAGGCCCGACCGCCGGCCGGCAGCGCGGCGGCGGCCGCCGCCAGCCGGCGCAGCGGGCGCGTGACGGTGCGGGCGAGGAGCCAGGCGAGCGGCGTGCTGATGAGCAGCGTCACGAGGACGACCGCGGGGATCGCGCGGCCGAGGTCGCCGAGGGCCTCGGCGGCCGAGCGGTCCGGCGTGAGGAAGGCGAGGGCCTTCGGCGCGGCGGCCGCCACGCGCCGCACGCCCGCCGCGACGTACAGGTACGGCTTGCCGTCGAGGACCACGCGGCCGGGCTGCGTGGCGCCCGCGGCCAGGTCGGTCGAGAGGATCGGGTCGCCGACCGGGAGGCCGGCGATCGGCCGCAGCCGCCCGTCGGCCCCGACGATCATCACGTCGTAGCCCTCCGCAGCGAGGGTGTCGCGGACGTCGAGGATCGCGCCCCGGAGGTCGCCGCTGCCGATCGCCTGCCGAACCTGGGGGATGACACTGCCCGCGAGGGCGTCGAGGCTGGCCGTCGTCGCGTCGGCGTGGAGGCCGCGCAGGACGACGAACAGCGCTCCGCCGACGGCGACGAGGACGACGATCGCCAGCGCGACGAACGACGCGAGGAGCCGGGCCCGAAGCGACCGGAGCATCGCTCGGTGGACCGCCTCAGGACGCGGCGCCGGGCACGAGCCGGTAGCCGTACCCGCGGACGGTCTCGATCGTCGGACCGTCGCCGGCGAGCTGCTTGCGGACCTCGGCCACGTGGACGTCGATCGTCCGCGTCTCGCCGGGGAAGTCGGTGCCCCAGACATCCTCGAGCAGCGCGTCGCGGGTCAGGACGACGCCCGGGTCGCGGGCCAGCGCGGCGAGCAGGTCGAACTCGCGCGGCCGCAGCGTCAGCCGCCGCTCGCCGACCAGCGCCTCGCGTCGGCGTGGGTCGACCCTGAGCGCCCCGACCTCGATGGGCCGCGCTCCGCGGCGGGCGCCTTCGCTCCGCCGCAGGATCGCCCGCACGCGGGCCACCAGCGCCCGGGGGTTGAACGGCTTGGTGACGTAGTCGTCCGCGCCCAGCTCGAGGCCCACGATCGAGTCGACGTCGTCGGTCCGCGCCGTGAGCATGAGGACCGGCGTCTCCCCCCGGCGGCGAATCTCACGGCAGACCTCGAAGCCGTCGA
>DATEZX010000004.1:0-5897 GCA_035255225.1 Candidatus Limnocylindrales bacterium | reverse complement strand
GATCATCGCCGTCGTCGGCATCGCCTGGTACCTGATCCAGTCCTGGCGCAACCGCCGAGCCGGGGTCCAGACCGAGCTGATGTACCGAATGCTGCCGCCCGACTAGCGGTCGCCTTCGCCTGACTTCGATGGCCGGCGCCGGAGACTCCGGCGCCGGCCATTTCGTTCCCCGGGGCCGTTGCTGCGGCGAGGCACTCGGGCCACGCCTCGAGACGTTCTCAGGCCACCACACGTTCTGCTCAGCTGGCAGCCATCCAGCCGGGGCGGATCCGAGCGACGCCTCGTCCGGGCCTAGTAGAGGATCTCGTCGGTCTCCGGGACGTCGATGCCGTGGACGTCTTCGGAGCCGGTACCGATCCGGACCGAGACGACCCAGTGGCCCTGGCCCTTCGGCATGCCCATCGGAACAACCGGTCCGGCCACGATCAGCCTGGCAACGGCCTCGCCGCCACGCTCATACCGAACCTGTGTTTCACCTGGCCCGTACTGGTCCTTGCTCCGGACAGCGAGCTCCCCTCGCTCGCAGCCCACGAGACCGGCCAGCCATTCGCGCGCGTCCCATGTCGCCACATCACAGCTCCTGCCGAGAGTGTACGCAGGGGATCGGCGACGGCATGCCCGATCGATCAGCCACTGGCCGCCGGTCAGTTCGGATCTCGCCGCACGGCCCCCAATGGCATGGACGACCCGCTGACCGCCACGGCGAGTCGATCGTGACCGACCTGTACCGGGCCTCCGAAGAGATCAGGCTCGCGCCCCAGACGCGCAAAGGCGAGCTGAGGCTAGGCGCGAGCGTGCCGGCGCTCGAGGAGGACGAGCCCGATCGCGACCACGACCAGCGCGGTCCCGACGACGGCCCAGAACGAGCTCCCGCTCATCGCACTGCCGGCGATGACGCCCATCCCCTGACCGATCCACGCGAGGCCGAGGATGGCAAGGACCAACGCGATTCCGAGTCTCGAACGCCGCATCCGATCTCCTTTGGCTGACGACATCAGACGGCCCCGAGCGGCGCACCCACGCCCGGGCCTATCAACATGTACGTCGAGAGGCGGTCGATCGGTTTCGGGCAGCGCGACGGCCGCCTGACGAGCCGCCGTCTCCCGGTCAGGAGCCTGCCGGCTCCGCCGATGGGCTGCTGCCGGCGGCGTCGTCGCCGGCAGCCAGGTCGCCAGCGCGCGAGAGATGGGCCGGCCACCAGTTCCACCGACCGAGCAACACCACCAGCGACGGCACCAGCAGCGACCGGAGCAGGAACGTGTCCATGAGGACGCCGGCGGCCACGCCATAGCCGATCTGCTGGATCTGGCCACCCCCGACCGAGCCGCCAGCGAGGGCGAGGACGGCGAAGGTTCCACCCAGGATGACCCCCGCCGTCGTGATCGTGCTTCCCGTCCGCCCGATCGCCCGGGCGACCGCGTCCCGGAGTGGGAGCTCGTGAGCCTCCTCCCGGATGCGGCTCATGATGAGGATGTTGTAGTCCGATCCGAGCGCCATCAGGAACACGAACATCAGGAACGGCAGGATGAAGTTGATCCCGTCCTCGCCACCGATGTGGACGAAGACGATGCCGACCAGGCCCAGGGCCGCAAGGTACGAGAGCACGATGCTCAGCACCAGGTAGAGCGGCGCCACGAGGCTCCGCAGCACCAGGGCCAGCAGCAGCGCGATGAGGACCGCGACGATCGGCACGATCCGCTCGAGATCGGTCCCCGAGATGTGGGCGATGTCGGCGGCGAACGCGACCTGGCCGTAGACGCCAACCGCCTGCGCCCCGACCGCGCCGGCGACGGCCTCGACATCGGTGCGCATCGCGGGGACGGCATCGAGTGCGGCCGGGCTCGTCGTGTCGCCCTTCGCGAACTCGACCGAGAACTGGATCGTCCGGCCATCGGCGCTGATGAGCTGGGCAGTCGAGCGATAGGCCTCGTAGAGCGGGGCCGGGATCGGCCCACTCGTCGGGGGCGTCGGCGGGAGCTGTGCGGCGGGACCGAGCGTCGCATGGAGGCTGACGAGCTGCTTGCTGGTCAGGGGGATGCCATTCGGATTCAGGGGCCCGACCAGGCCGCTGAACTCGGGCAGCGCGGTCAGGCCCGACGCCGCGCCATCGAGGACCGCAGGGTTGTCCCAGACCGGGCTCGAGAACCTGAAGAGCACCGCGCTCCGGCCGGCGTTCGATGACGGGAAGTGCGCCTCGACGAGGGCCGCGCCGTCACCCGAGTCGGTCCCCGCCGGCGCCCCGGTCGAGAAGCCGAAGCCGGCGACGCCGGTCGTGAGGAGCGTGACGCCGAGGCCGACGAAGAGGACGAGTCCGACGGCCAGGGTCGGTCCCGGGCGGCGGGTGGCGATGACGCCGATCCGATCCCACAGGCCGGCGTGATCAGCCCGGTGCGGGGCGGCGCCGGTGGGCCAGAACACGGCTCGTCCCAGGATCGCCAGCAGCGCCGGCAGGAGGGTCAGCCCGGCCAGGAGCATGAGGGCGATGCCGATCGCGAGCGCCGGGCCGAGGGCCTGGTAGAACGCGAACTCCGCGAGCACGAGGCTCACGAGTGCCGCGATGACGGTGAAGGCCGAGAACGTGATCGATTCCCCGACGCGGCTCACCGAACGGATGACCGCCTCGTGCGGCGTCAGCCCACGGCGGAGCTCCTCGCGGACCCGGAAGACGAGGAACACCCCGTAGTCGGTCCCGGCGCCGAGGACGAGCACGATGAGCATGAGCTGGGTGATCGAGGAGACCTGGACGCCCAGGTTCGTCGCCTCGGCGATGACCGGTCCCGCCAGGGCGAGGACACAGCCGGCGGGGAGGAGGGTCACGAGCGGTGCGAGGGCCGCCCGGAACGCGACCAGGAGGAGGACGACGATGAAGACGACCGATGCCAGCTGCGTCAGGTTCTGCGAGCTCGTGTAGGAGCTCGAGGTGTCGACGATGGTCGGGAGCTGGCCGGTCAGGTGGACCGCCAGCCCGGCCGGCGTCCCCGCGGCCCGGATCGCTGCGCGGATCGCGTCGACCACGGCCACCGCGTCCGGGCCGGGGCTGAAGGCCGGGACGTTGGCCTGGACCAGGGCCTGCCGAGCTTCGCCGTCGGCGGACAGGCCGAAGTCGACGAGGACCTTGACGTTGGGAATCGCGCGGATCGTGGCCTCGAGCCTGTCCAGGGCGGCGCCGTCGGCGGCGGTCAGCCCGCCGCTACGCGCCGCGATGAGCGTGGCCGCGGCGAGGGAGGTGTCCTGGAAGGGGGCGGCGAGCGCCGCCGCCTGCATGCTCGGCGAGTCCGCCGGCAGGAAGCCGCTCGTCGTGTCCTTGGCCACCGACGACAGCGAGGGCAGGAGCTGGACCGCCGCGATGGTCCCGACGATCCAGACCGCGACGACGAGGAAGCGGAACCGGACGACGAGCTCGCCGAGGGTCGTGAAGAAGCGATTCATCGCGTGTCCTCAGGTGTCGCGGTGGCGACGGCTACGGCGCGGGGCTGGCTGACGACGCAGGCGACGGTGACGGGCCGAGTGCTCCGCCCGTCAGCGTATTGAGCGCATCGAGGGCGGCCTGCACCTGCTGCATCTCCTGGCCGTACGTCACGAAGTCGCCGCTCGCCTGGGCCGCCTTCGCCGCGTCGAAATGCTCGTTGGCGTAGCGAATGAGCCCGGCGACATCGGTCGGCAACCCGCTCGGGCCCACCGACGGGCCCGGACCGGGACTCGCACCCGGGCTCGGGCTTGGCGACCCACCGCCACCGGGGGTGCCGCCGGTGCCGGCGCCGCTCGTCACGGCCTGGAGCGCGGCGGCGAGCGTGTCGCCCCACGCCACCGTCGTCGACGAGGCGATGACGACCTTCGTCAGCTCCGGGAAGGCCGAGGCCGTCGACTGCAGGTAGATCGGCTCGAGGTAGAGGAACGACGTTCCGACCGGGATCACGAGGAGGTTCCCGCGGATGACCTGCGAGCCGCTCGTGTCCCAGAGGCTGATCTGGGCGCTGATGACGGGATCCTGGTCGATCCGCGCCTCGATCTGGGTCGGTCCCTGGATCGTGACGCTCGCGGGAAGCTCATAGACGATGACCTGGCCCCGTGCGGCGCCGTCGTTCCGGGCCGCCACCCAGGCGATCATGTTCGGCCGCGACGCCGGCACCATCGGCTGGATGAGCACGAACTCCGGGGCCGTCTGGTCCGGCAGGCGCATCTCGACGTAGTAGGCCTGCGGCGGGACGACCTGGGCGTTCCCCTCCTTCACCGTCGGCACCGTCCACAGGTTGTCGCTCTTGTAGAAGCTGGCGACATCGGTCACGTGATAGCGGGCGTACGTCTGCGCCTGTGCGTTGAACATCGCCTCGGGCGTTCGCAGGTGCTGGGCCAGGCCAGCCGGCATCGTCGACAGCGGCTCGAACATCGTCGGGAAGATCCCCTGCCAGGCGCGGATCAGCGGGTCGTCGGGGTCGGCGACGTAGAAGTGGGTCGCCCCGTCGAAGGCGTCGACGGTGATCTTCACGCTGTTGCGGATGTAGTCGTAGGTCGCCCCGAGGGTCCCGTCGTTGATCGCCGTCGCCGCGGGTAGTGCGGTGCTGGTGAGGTACGCGTCCTGGACCCAGACGAGGCGGCCGTCCGGATCGACGACGAGGTACGGGTCCGCGTCGAGCGACAGGAACGGGGCCAGGAGGCCGAGCCGGTCGGCGAGGCTGCGATGCAGGAGGAGCTTCGTCTCGGCGGTCACCTGGTCGCTGATGAGCAGGTTGAGATCACCGAGCTGCCAGGCCCAGAAGAGGCGCGAGGCGGCCGTCCCGACGTTGATGCCCGCCGTCCCCGTGTAGTGCGTCGTGACGTCATTGCCGTTGCCCGAGCTCGACGGGTAGTCGAACTCATCGCTCGTGCCATTGACGAGCACCCAGCCGGACGGGCGCTCGCCGAAGTAGATCCGCGGCTGCGTGACGACCGGCGCCCCGGGCGTGGACGTGACCGGCAGGTCCTTGATGACGAGGTCCGGCAGGCCGTTCGCCGCGACCCCGTTGACCGGCACCATCGTCAGCCCGTAGCCGTGCGTGTACAGGAGGTGCTCGGCGATCCACGTCGGGCTCGTCTGGCTCTTGTCGAGGGCCATCTCCCGGGCCGACAGCATCACCTCGGTGGGCGAGCCGTTGATGTCGTAGCGGTCGATGTCGACCGAGGTGAAGTCGTAGTACTGGCGCACGGTCTGCAGCTGGTCGAGCGTGGCGCCCAGCGGTCGGTAGTCCCACAGCCTGGCGTTGTTGAACGTGGGCTGGTCGTTCGCGACGTCGGCGGCCGTGAGGCTGGCCTTGCTGGCGTAGGACCGGACCTGCCAGTCGGTGAGGCCAAACCCCTCGCGGGTGAGCGCGATGTTGTTGGCGATGTAGGGGGCCTCCGCCGAGTTCTGGTTCGGGGTGACGACGAGCTGCTGGTAGCCCGCCGGCACGAGGACGCCGGCGACGAGCAGGACGACGTACCACGAGCCGCCGGCGAGGAGGGCGAGGCCGGTGGCTCGGCCCCGCCGCATCACGGCCAGGGCCACGATCGCGACCGCGAACAGTGCCGAGGTCGCCGCGGTGATGGCAGTGAGGGGCAGGCGCACCGTCGCGTCGGTGGCGCCGACGCCCGTGACGACGCCGTTCTGCGCGTACGCCAGGTCGTATCGGCCGAGCCACTGGGTCGCCGCAACGTCGAGGAGCAGCAGCGCGCCGAGCACCGCGAGGTGGAGGACGGGCAGACGACCGGCGAGATCGCCCCCGCGGAGCGCCGCGACCGCGTAGGCGGCTCCGGTGAGGAGCAGGCTGAGGGTCAGGAGCAGCGCGGTCGTGTCGGCGATCAGGTGCAGGAACGGCAGGCTGAACAACCACCAGCCGAGGTCGAGGCCGAAGATCGGGTCGGGGCTCGGCGTACCGGATGAC
>DATEZX010000003.1:0-30056 GCA_035255225.1 Candidatus Limnocylindrales bacterium | reverse complement strand
ACCACGGCGGACGGTTCGGCGACGACTTCGCGGCGCACGAAGGTGTCCTCGTCCGGCACGGAGTCCGGGCCGTTCGGACCCTGCATGACAGCGGTAATCGACGACTCGTACAACCTGTCACCACAGCGCATGCCCAGGGAGATGCTCCGAGAGCCCGCTGCTTCACCTGGCGGTACCGTGACGGACACCTCGACCGTGTCCGAGTCGCCGTCCTTGCGCAGCCGGACCGGGATGCGGGACGGGCTCGCCGTCCACCCGTCAGGCACGGAGACTTCGAGCACCCCTTCGATCGGCGAGACGGCATGGTCATGCCCGACCACGCTGACGAGCAAGTTGATCTGCTGCGACGCGCCTTGCGTGCGCAGGAAGTAGCGGTCGATAAGCGGGCGGCACGAGATCGGCGGCAGGATCGCCGTCGCGAGCCGACGGTAGCCGCGGGCGAACGCTTCCTCGAAGAGTGCCGGTGCCGAGAGACGCAGCCTTCGGCCGGCAATGCGAACCGAACAGATCACGCTGATCGGTGGCTCGTCGAACGGCGCTCCGATCGCGAGATCGTCGGGCCAGACATACGAGTACTCGCCGGCGGGGTGTCGAAGCCAGTACGGGCACGACAAGCCGGCGTCAGCGGGGATCGTGATGTCGAACAGGGCTGCGTGCGCGTCGCCCGCGTCGACACGGTGGACGCCGGCGTCGGCGAACATCACGACAGGCTCGAACTCCACCTCTTCCGGTGGACATGACTCGAACGCCAGCAGCCGCGTCGACAGCCGCATCGACCCGCCGGGGGTCACCTCCGCACGATCGACGGATGCCAAGAGCCGGAGGCCGAGGCAACGGGCTGCCGCGACCTCGGCGTCCCGGCGCTTGCGCCCGAGGTATCGAGCCAGGCTCGCGCGTGCGGACTCGTCCGGCACGTGCTCGCTCAGGCGTTCCTCGAGATCGGCCAGGCACGCCACGAGGTCCAGGAGCGCGGGGCCTGCACGCTGCGTCTCGTCCAGGCGGAAGCATTCGGTCGCCAGATCCGCATGACCTTGCGCGACCTCGAGTTCACGTCGCAGGACGCCCGAACCGCCACCGGGATGGTCGGCCAGGCCGGTGAGGCTGCAGTCGACGCCCGCGAAGATCGGCTCGGACACGTCGGGTCCCGATCCAGGGGCGACGTCGTCGAGGCGCAGATAGACGAAATGGTCGCCGGGGACCGGAACGCTCGTCGCCCCCTGGGTCAGGTGCTGGTTGAGCGCGATCGCCCCGATCTCCGCGTACGTCACGTGCGCAATCGGGTCGGCTGTCCCGGCGTTCAGCCGGAGGCATCCGGGCACCTCGAGCTCCGGGCGGCGGACTCCCAGCTGGACCTTCTGGCCGGGTGCCCAGTCGCTTCGCATGCCGACATAGAGCTTGCGGGCTTGCCAGGCCGCAAGACCGACCCGTTCGAATTCGGCGAACCGACCAGGGTCACCGGCGGCGACGAATGCTTCGTGCACGGCGATCCCGACCGCCGCGTGATGACCATGCCCGTCGGTGTGATCGCCACGCCAGGCGCTGATCACGATCTGCGGTTGCGCGGCGCGGATCGCCCGGACGATCTCCGCGACGAGGCGGTCCTTGCCCCACTTCTCGAGCGTCTCCGCACCGCTCTTGCTGTAGTCGTCGTCGTAGAACGGACCGAACCACGACTCGCCGCCGTCGACCGTGCGCGCTTGCATGGATTCCCAGGTGCGACACACCCCAAGCTCCGAACCGGCGTACGACGTGACGCGGTTCTGACCGCCTTCACCTCGCGTGGCCGACCAGCAGACGACGCGCGCGGAGTCCCCCTGCGCGAGCATCGCGATGAGGGCGCTGTCCTCATCGTCGGGATGCGCGCCCACGTACAGGATGTCGGCAGTTCTGCCGAGGCCGCGGACGGCGCGGATGAGGCTCGTGACGCTCGAGTCGAGATCGTCAGGCATCGTCGTTCGTCCGAATCACCTGGTGGTCGAACACGTCCAGCGACAGATTCGAGAGTGCGCCCGCGCTCGGCATGCACGCGGCGCCGATCACGCGTTCCTGAAGCGCACCGTTGGGGGCCAGGAACGCGTACAACCAGCTCCGGTCCGTATTCGCGAACGCCTGCGGACCGAGCGCGGCGGTGTCGCGGAACACGTCCTCCACGGACAGGCCGAGCGCCTCCAGCTCGCGATCGGCACGAGCGTTCAGGACGGTGACGCTCTTTCGCGGGTAGATCACCGGCATGGGCAGTCCGAAGCGCGCGAAGACCGGCGCGAGCTGCGCGAAGTAGGAGATCTCGCTCGGCCCGCCGACGTATGCCGCGGTCGGGAAGAGCGCGTCCTGATAGATCGGGCGCAGCAACACGTTCGGGCTGAACTCCCGCGGCGCGGCAGCGAAGATCGCCCGTGCCGCGCTCCACTCGACTGGCGCGGTCCCGAACGCCATCTGGCAGCCCGGTTCCGAGCCGCGCAGGCGGAACCGGGCGGTCTGGCCGTGGAACAGTCCGAGCCGGTCGTCGCGGAGCGCCACCTGGGGTGGATAGGCGTGCCCCTGGAGCCACTCGGTGGGCGTTCGGGCTGCCGTGGCGCTCGGTGCCGGGTATTCCAGCTCGGCGGCCAATCGAGGCATCCCGAGCTCGCGGAGCCGGCCGTCACTCGGATCGACCACGACGAGGCCCTCGTCAGCGAACGCTGCCGCCAGGAAACGGCCGAAGCAGTCCGAGAGCCGCTCGCCGGCTCGAAACGTCCTGGCGGCAAGCGCCACGCCCGGCGATGCGCACACCTGGGACAGCAGGTCGAGGGCTGTCTCGACGCCCCGGTCAAGCCGGACCAGGCTCAGCGGTTCGGTGCTTCGGGTCCGACCGTGCTCCCAGGTGATCGGAGCAATGGTGCCGTCGGCGGCCACTGCCTGAACATGGTCGACGGCGGAGAGCGAGTGGTCGTCGTTGGCGATCCAGAAGACCGGAACGTGCGGCCGGCCGGTCGTCACCTCGAGTCGTCGCGCCAATCGAACGGCGGTCGCCGCCTTGTACAGGTTGTACAGGGGCCCTCCGAAGAGCGCCGGTTGCTGCCCGGTGAGCACCGCGACCGCCTCTGGATCCCGCAACCGCTCGATGTTGCGCGATGCGCTGTCGCTGCCACCGAACGCCGCATGCTGGTCGTGCAGCACGTCGGCCACCGCGCCTCGCGGCAGGTCGCGTGCCGCCGCGGCGGCGCCAGCCCGCTCGAACGAGGACGGGTCGCGGAAGTCGTGCCGGAACAGGGATCCGACGCGCTCGAACCTGTCGACGTAGTCGATGAAGATCGGCGGCGCCGAAGGCACGAGGGCGGTCCTGACAGTCGGTTCCGCCTGGCCGCGCCGCGATCCGGCGATCGCCTGGACATAGAGTTCGACGAAGCCCCGCTCGTTGGGGCCGAACCCATCGATGTGCGTGATCTCGAATCCGCTCGCTCGTACCGCAGCCAGGAACTGCGGGCCGTGCCAGTGGTGCGTGGGCTTCTCCGGAATGCCGGCAGGGCGCAGCTTCCTGACGACGTAATGCGTGTTCTCCTCGCGCAGGGTGTGGACCGTGAGGCCCAGGAGGACGCTGGCCCCGGGGCGCGCAATCCGCGCAATTTCACGTAACGCCTGCAACCCGTCGGCCTGATAGCCCTCCAGGTCCTGCAGGACGAACAGGCACAGCACCACGTCTGCGCATCCGTCCGACAGCGGCAGTGCCCGTATGTCACCCAGGACGGCGTTCGTTCGCGGGCGATCGACGTGCCGTGCGTTGAAACGGTCGACTGCCTCTTCGACGACGTCCACGCCGACGTAGGAGAGCCACTCGCCTTCCTTCACGTGCCCTGCCGCGAGTTCGGCAATGGAGCCGTTCCAACACCCGAGATCCACCACGCTGCCGTACGGCGCCAGCCCGGCCAGGAACCCGCTCACGATCTCCGGATGGCCGCACCGAACGGTGTCCAGGGCATCCCACAGCCCGGCCGCCGCGGCGCGGCTGTTGCTGGCCTTGGCGGTCGGCACTCTCCCCGCCGCGAGCGTCGGCATAGACGAAGACAATTGGCTACTCGTCACGATGCGTCAAGAGCGCACAGCCGCGCCTGTTCGCGGTGTGGATGAGGTAACTTCCGGCGGTGGGTGTCGCCATGCTCAGCCACGCGGGTCCGGGTGGGAGTTCTCACGTGGCTCGCGACCTGGCTGCTGCCCTGGAGCGGCGTGGGCACTCGGTGTCAATGGTGTCTCCGGGGCCCTGGAGGGCGACGCTCGACACGTCGTGGGACCCCTGGAGGTTGGCGCAGCTCGAGCGCCGCCTGGAAGGGCTGGTACGTGACCACGGCATCGACGTGATCCACTACCACTACGCGTGGCCGTTCGCCCGCGTCCTTGATCGGCTCAAACGTCGAATGAAGTCCGCGGCCCCGTTGATCGTGGGAACGCTCCACGGCACCGACGTCACGCATCCCCCCGACGAATCCGCGATCGACGCGCTGCGAAGCACCGACAAGCTCACGACGGTTTCCAACGCGTACGCCGACCTCGCCCGTCAGCGTCTCGGTCTGACGCTCCGACCCACCGTCATCGCGAACTTCGTCGATCCAGCGGACTTTCCGCTCAGCGTCGACTTCACCGATCCCGTGTCGGGCCGGCTCCGGCCTCGGCTCGTGCACGTCTCGAACTTTCGTCCCGTCAAGGCTCCCCACGGCGTCGTCGAGATGTTCGTAGCCGTCCGAGAACGCCGCGACGCCGAGCTGTGGCTGATCGGCGACGGCCCGGAATTGCCGTCCGTCCTCGCGGCCCTGGATCGTTCTGGACTGCGCCGAGACGTGCGCGTCCTCGGGTACCGCACCGATGTCGGGCGGCTCCTTGCTCAATGCGATGTCCTCGTGATGAGCTCGCTCGAAGAGAGCTTCTGCCTCTCGGCCCTGGAGGCCATGGCGTGCGGACTCGCGGTGGTCGGTCCGGACGTGGGCGGGTTCACCGAACTCACCGGGCACGGGCGCACGGCGATGCTCTACGCACGCGGCGACTTCGTCGCCGCCGCACGCCTGGTCGAAACGCTCCTGAGCGACCATCAACTGCGCCTCGGTCTGCGGCGTGCCGCGACTGAGCACGCGCGTACATTCTCTGTCACTGCGGCCGTGGAGGCATACCTGGCCGTCTACGGCCGTGCTCTCGCGACGACGGGGTTCGACCTTGCCGCGTCCTGAGCACCACGGTATCGACGTCGTCGCATTCGCCCCACACCCCGATGATGTGGAGCTCTTCTGCGGCGGCACGATGCTTGCAGCAGCAGCGGCCGGGCTCACGACTGCGATCGTCGACCTGACCGATGGCGAGCTGTCGACCAACGGGACTTTGGAGCAGCGCGCTCGCGAGCGCGACGAGGCGAGTGAGCTGATGGGGCTGGCCGCCCGGCGAGGATTGTCACTGCCGGACGGTGCGCTCGCCAACACCGTACCGCATCGCCTTGCCGTGGTCGCCGCGCTCAGGGAGTTGCGTCCGCGAGTCGTGCTCGCACCGTTCGGGCACGACCGCCATCCCGACCACGAGGCGGCGGCCGAGCTGGTCCGTCAGGCGTGCTTTCTCGCCGGCCTGCGCCGCTACGGCAGTGGTGCGCCACACCGGCCGACGCGGGTCTATCGATACATGCTGCACTCGCCGTTCCAACCGAAGGTGGTCGTCGACGTCGGCGCAGTCTGGCAGGTACGCCGCGAACTGCTCCGGGTGTACAAGAGCCAGGTGTCACTCGGAGCCGACGATGAGCCGACCGCCCTGAATGACGGTCGGTTCGTGGCGATGCTGGAGGGACGCGCCGCGTACTACGGTGCTCTGGCCGGCGTGTCGTACGCCGAGGTGTTCGACGCTGACGGGCCGGTGCTCGTGAAGAGCCTCATCGACTGATGGCCACGTTCGACAAGAGTGCCGCGGCATTCCCGGGACGGGATCGCCAGGTCTTTCTGTTGACGTGCGGCGCCTCGCTGCTACCCGCGGTCGCACTGGAGCACATGGTCGCGGCGGCTCACGATCAAGCCGAATTCGGTGGGCTGGTGTTCGGCTCGTACGATGAGACGCTCGACCGGTTCCACCGCACCGCGGCCAATCTGCTCGGCACCGGTGCTGCCAATGTCTCCTTCCAGCGCAACACGACCGAAGGTCTTTCGCTCATTGCCGGTGGCTATCCATTCCGGCCCGGCGATGAGGTGATCAGCTACGTCCACGAATACCCGGCCAATCACTACCCGTGGCGAAACCTGACGCGCCGTGGCGTCAGACTCGTGGAGCTTCCGAACGTCACGTATTCCGGCGACTCCGGTACTGCCGACGGCCGCCCGTATGCTTTCTCGCTGGACGACCTCGAGCAGCGGATCACCCGCCGGACTCGGGTGGTCGCCCTCAGCTCGGTCCAGTTCACCAGCGGGTTCGCGGTGTCCGTCGAGTCGCTGGCCGAGATCTGCCGCGACCACGGCATCGATCTCGTTCTGGACGCAGCGCAGAGTCTCGGCGCCATGCCGTTGCGGCCCGAGGAGCACGACATCGCTGCCGTCGCCGCATCCGGCTGGAAATGGCTGCTCGGTCCCATCGGCAGCGGCCTGATGTACACGAGTCCGGAGCTCCGGGACAAGCTCGAGCACGTCGCCGTCGGCGCAGAGACGATGATGCAGGGCCTCGACTACCTCAACCACTCGTGGGCACCGCACAGGAGCGCCAAACGCTTCGAGTACGCAACGGCCTCCCCTGCCCTCGTCGCCGCTCTCGAAGCGTCGATCGCCGGCATCCACCTGCGCTACGGGGTGGAGGCAATTCGAGCGGAGATCCTGCGCCTCCAGGACTTGCTGATCAGCGCGCTCGATCCGGCGCTGTTCATCGTGCCGCAGCGCGCCGCGGTGAACCGGTCGGGAATTCTGGGCGTCGTGCCGCGACGGGGTACGCCCGAGGACCTCGTCCAAGGGCTTCTGGGTCGGGGCTTCGTCACCTCGTCGCGCGGCGGCTACGTGCGTATCGCGCCGCATTTCTTCATCATCGACGAGGAGATCGCGCGCCTGGCCCGAGCGATGAACGAACTCGGTTAGGCTCGCAGAGATGCCTGGCCGTGGTCATCGCCGCGGGGATGGCATCACGCGCCCGACGCTCTCGCGTCGATATGCCGACGCAGGCATACGTTCGGGACGGTGGGTGCACGAGAGCGGGGCCGAAGCCCCGCTCTCGTGTGAGGTCACTTTGGTGGGCGATACTGGATTCGAACCAGTGACCCCGCGGATGTGAACCGCGTGCTCTAACCGCTGAGCCAATCGCCCGTGTTCCGGCGGTCTCCCGGCCGGGCCGTGATGATACGCCGCGCGGTCGCTCAGTCGAAGAGGCCCGGCCAGCGCGCCGCCACCAGACCGTGACGGGACGCCGGGAGCGCCACGACCTTCCGACGGCCCCGCTCGCCCGCCACGAGCCGGACCTCCGAACGCGCGAGGTCAAGCTCGCGCGCCAGCAGCCGCAGGAGCGATTCGTTCGCCGCGCCGTCGACCGGGGCCGCAGCGACGCGACAGCGGAGGATGCCGTCGGCGACGCCATCCACCCGGTCAACGCCCGCCCGCGGCGTCAGTCGGACCTCGATCCGCAATTCGTCGCCTGCCGCCACGGCGGATCGCCCGGACCTAGGAATGGCGCTCGCCGAAGAGGGCCCGGCCGATCCGGACGATCGTCGCGCCCTCCTCGACCGCCACGGCGAAGTCGTCGGACATGCCCATCGACAGGTCCGGCCCGAGGGCGGGGTGGATGGCCCGCATGCGTTTCGAGAGCGTCCGAAGGGCGACGAACGTCGGGCGGGCGTGCTCGGCGTCGGTCACGAGGCGGCCGACCGTCATCAGCCCGTCGACGCGCAGGTCGGGCAGGTCGAGGATGACCGGCAGGTCGCGCTCGAGCGCCGCGGGGCTGAAGCCGGCCTTGGCCGGATCGGCGTCGACGTTCACCTGGAGCAGGACCGGCAGCGGCCGGCCCGGCCGGAGCTCGTGGGCCAGGCGGTCCAGCCGGAGCGCGAGATCGAGGGTGTCCACGGCCTCGAGAACGTCGAACAGCTCGACCGCCCGGCGGGCCTTGTTGGACTGCAGCGGACCGATGAGGTGCCAGCGGGCGGGCCCGCCGCCGGCCGCCGCGCCGACGAGCGGGATCTTGGCGGCGGCCTCCTGGACCCGGTTCTCGCCCAGGTCCTCGCAGCCGGCGGCCAGTGCCGCCGCGACCCGCTCCGGCGGAACCTGCTTGGTGACCGCGACGAGGCGGACGTTCGTCGGGTCGCGGCCGGCGCGGCGGGCGGCGGCCGCGATCTCCTCCAGGACCCGCCGGCGGGCGTCGACGATGGACGCCTCGTCAGCGGACACGAACGCGAGCCGGCGGGCGGAGCCGCCGGAGGTGGCGCTCAGCGCGCTCGGCGGAGGAAGCTCGGGATCTCGAGGTCGTCGGCGTCGTAGGCCGGCTTCTTGACGACCGGCACGGGCTCCGCGACGGTCCGCACCGCGCCGCCGCCGAGGGCCGCGGCATCGGTCCGGATCGTCGGCGCGTCGGGCACGCCGACATCGGCCATCGCCGTGCGCTGCTTCTCGAGCTCGTCGAGGAAGTCACGCGGCGCGCGCTGCGGCGTCTCGGCTGCCGGGGACGCCGCGCGGCTGGGCTGCGCCATCCGCCGGCCATCGAAGCCGGTTGCGATGACCGTGATCGTGACCTCGTCGCCGAGGCGGTCGTTGAAGCTCGTGCCGAAGATGATGTTGGCCTCAGGATCGGCCGCCGCGCGGATCTCCTCCGCCGCCTCAGTGACCTCGAACAGCGACAGGTTCGAGGACCCGGTGACGTTGAACAGGATTCCCTGCGCGCCGGTGATGTTGATCTCGAGGAGCGGGCTCGCGATCGCCATGCGGGCGGCATCCACGGCGCGGGTGTCGCCCGACGCCCGGCCAATGCCCATCAGCGCCGAGCCGGCGTCCTTCATGATCGCCCGCACGTCCGCGAAGTCGAGGTTGATGAGGCCGGGGACGGTGATGATGTCGCTGATCCCCTGGACGCCCTGGCGCAGGACGTCGTCGACGACCCGGAAGGCATCGAGGATCGAGGTGTTCTTCTGGACGACGTCCCGGAGGCGGTCATTCGGGATCGTGATCAGGGTGTCGACCTTCGACTTGAGGGCCTCGGCGGACTTCTCGGCGACCAGCTTGCGCTTGGCCCCCTCGAAGGTGAAGGGCTTGGTGACGACCCCGATCGTCAGGGCCCCAACCTCCTTGGCGATCTCGGCCACGATCGGCGCCGCCCCGGACCCGGTCCCACCACCAAGCCCCGCGGTGATGAAGACCATGTCCGAGCCCTCGAGGGCCTGGGCGATCTTGTCGGTGTCCTCTTCGGCGGCGCGCTCGCCGATCGACGGGTCGCCGCCGGCGCCGAGGCCGCGGGTGATCTTGTCGCCGATCCGGATCTTGTGCGGCGCGTCCGACTGGAGGAGCGCCTGCGCGTCGGTGTTGAGGGCGATGAACTCCACGCCCATCATCTCGGCGCGGATCATCCGGTTGACGGCATTGCTCCCGCCACCGCCGACGCCGATGACCCGGATGAGCGCGAAGTTCTCCGAATCCGACCGCAACGCCATCGCGAATCCTCCGGGACGGCCTTACGGGACCGTCAAAGGGGCTTGGTAGACGAGCTCCGGGGTTGTCGCTTCACCGGCGCGATGGCTCCCCAAAGGTCGCTGGCGAGTCTAGCACCGGCGACTCTTCGCGGGAGCGGCAATCTACGGGAAGAGGCCCCGAATCGCGTCCCGGATCCGGCCCAGGATGCCGGCCGCCGGGGCCGACTCGTAGCGCGCCGGCTCACCCTCGTCGAGGAACGTCGCGCCCCATTGGAGGAGCCCGATCGAGGTCGCGAAGGCCGGCGTCAGGATCGAGTCGGTGAGGCCGCCGATGCCCGTCGGGGCGACGACCCGGACCGGCATCTGGAGGACCTCCCGGCCGAGCTCGGCGATGCCCGCGAGCTGCGACCCACCGCCGGTCAGGATCAGGCCGGCCGGCAGCATCCCGGCGCCGGCGGAGCGCATCTCGGCCGCGAGGAGCTCGAACGTCTCGCGCATCCGGGCCTCGATGATCTGGCACAGCTCGAGGCGGCTGATCGTCCGGCCGGCGTCCTCGCCGAGGACCGACACCGAGATCGTCTCGTCCTCGGCGATCCCGCGCAGGTCGCACGTCCCGTGGGAGATCTTCAGCTCCTCGGCGACCGGCAGCGCGGTCTTGATCCCGATCGCGACGTCGTTGGTGACGTTGCCGCCGCCGACCGGCAGGACCGTCGTGTGGAACGGCGAGCCCTCGTTGAACATCGCGAGATCGATCGTCCCGGCGCCGACGTCGGCGACCGCGACCCCCAGCTCCCGCTCGGTCTCGCTGACGACGGCCTCCGCGGAGGCGAGGGCGTTGACGACCAGCTCATCGATCTTGACACCGGCCTGGGCGACGCACTTCATGAGGTTCTGGACCGCGGTCGCCGGGGCGGTGACGATGTGGGTCTCGACCTCGAGCCGCAGGGCGCTCATCCCGAGCGGGTCCTTGACGCCCTCCTGGCCGTCGACCGTGAAGCCGCGCCGCTCGACGTGGAGGACCTCTCGATTGGACGGGATCGGGATCGTCCGGGCCTGCTCGATCGCCCGCTTGATGTCGTCCCGGCCGACCTCCCGGGTGTGCGACGCCACCGCCACCTGGCCGGTCGAGTTGAGGCTCTCGACCGACGCCCCACCCACGCCGACGAAGGCCTTGTCGATCTTCCAGCCGGACAGGCGCTCAGCCCGCTCGACGGCGTCGCGGATCGATCGGACGGTCTGGTCGATGTTGACCACCGCGCCCTTCTTGAGGCCGGACGAGGGCACGGTCCCGTGGCCGATGACGGTCAGCCGGCCGTCTCGCCCGACCTCGCCGATGAGGGCGCAGACCTTGCTCGTTCCGACGTCGATCCCGACGAGGACTCCTTCCACCACGCTCGACCCCTCGTACTGCGCGCTATATGTAGTGCCGCCGGATGAGGGCGACGTTGTTGAAGATCCGGAAGCCGAAGTTGATGAGCGCCACCAGGTACAGGTCCAGGCTCAGCCGGTCGCCGATGAACGTCAGGATCACGGCGACGATGGCGTTCGTCACGAAGCCCGAGATGAAGATCCGGTTGTCGTAGACCCCGTCTAGCTCCGCTCGCACCGCCCCGAGCACCGAGTCGAGCGCGGCGAGGATCGCCACGGCCGAGTAGCGGCTGAGCTCGAAGCTGACGTTGACGTTGAGGACCAGCCCGAGCAGCACACCCACCAGCAGGCCTGCCAGGGGGAGGATCACCGAACCGGGCCCGTCCTCGTTGCGGTGCGTTCGAGCGAAGGGTACCCGACCGGCCTCCGGTGGGGGCGCTCCGTCCGTCATCCGTGGCCCGACGGCAGCGGCACGTAGGTGCCGTTCTGATCGTCCGCCAGGACGATCCGGGCGAGCCCCTCCCCCCGCTCGTAGAGCAGGCTCCGCAGAAGGCGGACCTGGCCAGGGATGAGATCCGGCGATCGGAGGACCTGGCCGTATGACCCGAAGACCGCGGTCCACGAGCCGGGCGTGGTCGTGACGACGAAGCCGTCGGCGTCGGTGATCGAGACCGCCAGCCCCGTGGCCCTGCTGCCGACGTCGGCCGGGCCGAGCGACGCCAGGCGGGTCGCGGCGTCGAGGTCGACCGCGTCGAGCGGCGTGCCGACGCTGAGGGCGACCGGCGACAGCGATCGCCGATCGACGATCGTCGGCAACCCGGCGGCGGCGTCGGAGCCGGTGGCGACCCAGTGGAAGAGCATGCCGTCGCGATCGACGAGGAACGTCACGGCCCCGACACGCCAGGCGAGGATCGCCGTCCGCTCCGTGACGGACACGACGAGCCGGTCCGGCAGCTCGATCGACACGCTCGCGGAGCTGACCGCCGGGAGGCCCTCGATCCGCTCGGCGAGACCCGCGGTCGTGAGCCGGAAGGCATTCGTGGCAGTCCCGACGCCGAGCCGGCCGAGCAGGACCGTGGGATCGGTGTACTGGAGCGGCGAGACGTCGATCGAGCGGATGGCGAAGACCGGCGCGGTCATGAGGCCGTAGCCGGCGACGAGCGCAGCGACGAGGCCCAGCAGCGCCGCGGCGCGGGCGGGCGTCACGCGGAAGCGGAACCCTCGCCGACCGGTCCGGAGACGGCCGCCGGTGGTGACGCTCCGAGCCCGGGTCACCGCGGCAGGTCGGTCGGCGCCAGGCGCGTCCGCGAGGCCGGCCGAGTGGCCTGCCGCTCGATCGCCAGGTCGAGGATCCGGAGGCAGACAGCCTCGAAGTCCAGGCCCGCTTCGGACGGCATCGTCGGAAAGAGGCTGATCGGCGTGAAGCCAGGGATGGTGTTGATCTCGGAGAGGTAGATGGCCTCGCCCTGGAGCAGGAAGTCGACCCGCGCGAAGCCTTCCCCGCCGATCGCGCGATAGGCGTCTCGGGCGAGCTTCCGGATCGTCTCCCGCAGGACGGCGGGCAGCTCGGCGTGGGTCGAGGTCTCGGACAGGCCCGGGGTGTACTTGGCGGCGTAGTCGTAGAACTCGTGGCCGGCGATGATCTCGCCCGGGCCGTAGACGCCGAGCGGCGGCTCGGTGCCGATGACCGAGACCTCGAGGTCGCGCGCCCCGGGCAGGTAGCGCTCGACGACCGCGAGGGTGTCGTAGCGGAACGCGAGGTCCAGCGCGGGCCCGCGCTCGTCCGGGCCGTGGGCCAGCGTCATCCCGACCGACGAGCCGAGCCGGGCGGGCTTGACCATCAGCCTCGCCTCGCCTGTGGCGCGGGCAAACGCGTCCAGCTCGCCGAGGACCGCTCCCGGATCGCGCTGCCAGGCCGCCAACCGGATCTCGCGCGACTCGATGACCGGCAGCCCGAGGCCCTGCCAGATGCGCTTCTGGACGACCTTGTCCATGCCGATCGCCGAGGGCAGCACGCCCGAGCCCGTGTACGCCAGGTCCGCTGCCTCGAGGAGGGCCTGGACGGTGCCGTCCTCGCCGTAGGGCCCATGGAGGGCGATGAACACCACCGGTGGCGGCGTGCTGCCGGCGAGGCGGTCGAGGCCCGCCCCCAGCGTGAGCGGGCCATCCGCGCCGAGGGCGGCCGGATCGTCGTACGCGCTGGCAGGACGGTCGCCGCGGGCGTGGCCCTCGGGCAGCCACCACCAGCCCCGCTCGAGGTCGATGAGGACCTGGCTGACCGTCAGCCCGGCGTCGCGGAGCGCGTCTGCGATCGCCGTCCCGGACACGACGGAGACGTCGTGCTCGGCCGACGGCCCGCCGAGGAGGACGACGACGGGCGGGCGCGTCGAGGCGCTCGGGTGCGGCGTCGAGGCGCTCGTGTGCCGCGTCGAGGCGCCGGTCAGGAGCGCCTGGGCGTCGGGCGGGCGCGGCTCGGCGTCGGTCATGGCTCCCCTGCTCCGGTCGCGGGCGCCACCGGGTCCGGCCACGGCCAGCCGGCCCAGTCGCCGACGAACTCGACCTCCGGCCGAAGGTCGACTCCGTCGCGGTCGAGGATGGTCGCATGGATCCGATCGACCAGGCGCCGGACGTCGGCCGCGGTCGCGCCACGCTCGGTGACGATGAAGTTGGCGTGCTTCTCGGAGACCGTCGCGCCGCCGATCCGGAGCCCCTTGAGACCGGCGCGGTCGATGCGCTCCCCCGCCGAGGCCCCTTCGGCGGGGTTCCTGAACGTGCTGCCGGCCGACGGCAGGCCGATGGGCTGGTGTGCCTGGCGCCACCGGCGGATGTCGTCGAGTCGAGCCTTGATCTCGCCCGCGTCCGCCGCCTGGAGCTCGAACGTCGCGGCGAGGACGATCTCCGCCGAGGCCCCGGTCGGCACGTGCTTGAACCGCGAGTCCCGGTAGCCCAGGCCGAGGTCCGCGGCCGCGAGCCGCGCCTCGCTGCCGTCGGCGAGGAGCACGTCGGCCGATTCGATGATCGCCTTGACGTCCGAGCCATGGGCGCCGGCATTGGCCCACACCGCCCCGCCGACGGTGCCCGGGATCGCCAGCCCGAACTCGAGGCCTGACAACCCGGCCTTCTGCGTCTCGGTGGCGGCGCGGGCCATCGGCACGCCGGCCTCGGCCCGGTAGCGTGACCCGTCGATCCTCGAACCCTCGGCACGGACGTGGACGACCAGGCCGCGGACACCCCGATCCGAGACGATGAGGTTGCTCCCCCGCCCCAGGACCAGCAGCGGCAGGTCACGCGACCGGGCGAAGCGCACGAGCGCGCGGAGCTCGAAGGCGTTGTGGGCCGTCGCCAGCAGGTCCGCGGCGCCGCCGACCCGCATGGTCGTGTGCCGCGCCAGCGGCGCGTCGCGGACGGCGTGGACGCCGATGCGCCGGGCGATCTCGGCGGCCAGCGCGACGGTGTCGAGCGCTGTCATGCCGCGGGCTCCGGTCCCGGCTCGCCGCGCCACGGCGGGGCCGTGAGGCTCCCTCCGGCCGCGAGTCGCGCGATCTCCGCCGGCGTCGGCAAGGGCGAGCGGCGCGCGAGCGCGAGGAGCAGGGCCGCCACGGCGTCGGCCGCGCCCGGCCGGCCGAGTCGGCGCGACGCGCCGCGCATCGTCGCGAGGCGGTCGGGGTCGTCGAGGACAGCGGTCGCCCCGAGCAGCGCCGCGCCGTCGAACGCCTCGTCGGGGATCAGGATCGCCGCGCCGGCCTCGGCGAGGCTGGCCGCGTTGTCCGCCTGGTGGCCACCGGCGTAGGGGTACGGCACGACGACGAGCGGCAGGCCGAGCGCCGTCGCCTCGGCGAGCGTCGAGGACCCGGCCCGGCCGACGACCAGGTCTGCCGCGGCCAGGGCGTCGGCCATCGCCTCGCGGAGGAACGGCGCGGGGCGGTAGCGGTCGCGGACCTCGGCCGGGAGGCGCTCTCGCGCCGCGAGGGCCGCCGCGTAGTCGGCGTCGCCGGTGACGTGGCTCACGACTCGCCGCTCCACGAGCTCCGGCAGCAGGGCTGCCACGGCCTCGTTGAGGCGCCGGGCCGCCTGCGAGCCGCCGAACACGAGGACGACCGAGGCGCCCGTGGGGATACCGAGCCGTGCCCGCGCGGCCGCCCGATCGGCCGTCCCGAGGTCGCGGATCGGTGTCCCCGTGTCGTAGCAGGCGATCCGACGCGGCAGGGCGTCGCACGTCGCCGCGAACGAGACCGCGACTGCGCGCACGAGCCCTGAGATCGCCCTGGCGCTTCGCCCGGGTCGGAGGTTGCCCTCCCACAGGAGCACCGGGACGCCGAGAGCCCGGGCGGCGATCACGACCGGGATGGCGACGTAGCCGCCGGTCGTGAAGATCGCCGCCGGCCGCGTGCGCGCGAGGATCGCGAGGGCCTGCGGCACCGAAGCGCCGAGCCGGACCGGGTCGAGGACGAGGTGGATGTCCCGATCGACGCTTCGGAGCGACCGCGCGACCAGGCGTCGAAGCGGGATGCCCGCAGCCCGGACGAGCGACGCCTCGAGCCCCCGCTGGCCGCCCAGCCAGGCGACCTCAGCGTCGGCGGCGCGACGTCGGAGCGCTCCCACCACCGCGAGAGCCGGGTAGATGTGGCCACCCGTTCCCCCGCCGGCGATCAGCAGGCGCATCGGACCTCCGTTCGATCACCGGCCGCGGCGGGCCGTTCGTCCGGCCGCCCGCCGACCGCGCGGCGGTCGACGATCGAGCCGTCGGGCGGGCTGCGGCCGGCGAAGCCGGGCGGACCTCGCTCGGCTCGAGCGTCTCCCGCGAGATGGACAGCAGCACCCCGACCGCCGCGAAGCTCACGACGAGCGACGTGCCACCCGCGCTGACGAACGGCAGGGTGATGCCCGTGACGGGCAGGAGCGCGACGACGACCGCGATGTTGACGAATGCCTGGAAGCACAGCCAGATCGTGATGCCGGCGGCGAGGAGGGCGCCGAACGTGTCGGGCGCCCGGCGGGCCGTCCGCAGGCCGGCGTACGCGAGGACCAGGAACAGCGCGATCACGATCGCCGCGCCGACGAACCCGAACTCCTCGCCGATGACCGCGAAGATGAAGTCGTTCCAGGCGTTCGGGAGGTACAGCCCGCCGGCGAGCTTGCTCTCGCCCAGGCCCGTCCCGAGGATCCCCCCGAGGCCAAGGGCGAGGAGGCCCTGGATCGTGTGGAATCCGGCGCCCAGCGGGTCGGCCCACGGATCGAGGAACGTCCGGATCCGGTCCGCCTGGTAGCCGCGCAGTCCGATCAGGAGCACCGCCAGGCCACCGAGGCTGCCCATCGTCGCGAACTGCCAGAGGCTCGCCCCGGCCAGGAAGAACATCCCGAACGCCGTCGCCGCGATGACGAAGGTCGTGCCGAGGTCGGGTTCCAGGAACACCAGGCCGATCATCGGCAGGGCGATCAGCAGGAATGGCACGGTGCCGCCCCGGAAGCGCCCGACGAGCGGGCCGCGATTGGCCAGCCAGTGGGCGAGGTAGACGATCAGGGCCAGCTTGGCGATCTCGGCCGGGTGGATCGCCGGCAGCGGCCCGACGACGAGCCAGCGCGCCGATCCCCCGACGACCCGGTTGAGATCGGGGACGAAGACCATGACCAGCAGCACCAGCCCGGCGAGATAGCCGGGCAGCGAGACGAGCCGCAGGAGCCGGTAGTCCAGGCGCATCGTCGCGACCATGACGAGCAGGCCCAGCCCGCCCCACAGGATCTGCGGCCCGACGATGGCCAGGGTGTCGTCGCGCGAGATATAGGCCCGCAGGGCCGACGACGAGTAGACCATCAGGATCCCGACCGCGGCGAGGGCCACGACCGCGATGAGGATCGCGAAGTCCGGCTGGTGGCGCTCGCGCCGGAGGACGTCCCGGTTGGCCCGCGCGGCCGGGCGCTCCAGGGCGCTCGGCCGGTCGGCGACGGCGACATCGCCCGGCGACCCACCGCCGCGACGCCGCTCGGCCCCGCTCACGGCCCGGCGGCCGCCCGGTGGCGGCCCCTTCACCGTCCGGCCGCGCGGTTCGCCGTTCCACGGCAGTCGGGCGACGTTCATCGAGCTCGACCCTCGGCGTTCCGCTCGGGCCTCCCACCGGGTTCGCCGGGTGCGGGCCTCGTCGCGAGGGCTCGAACCGCGGCCTTGAAGGCCCGGCCGCGGGCCTCGTAGTCGGCGAACATGTCGAAGCTCGTCGCCGCCGGGCTCAGCAGCACGACGGCCTCGTCGCTGCCGGCGGCGTCGCGCGCCGCCCTGGCGAGATCGGCCGCCGCGGAGACCGCGGCCTCGAGCGTTGGCGCTCGCTCCGTGGTCGCCAGGCCCGCGGCGCGGAACAGCCGCTCGAGCATCGGGCCGCTCTCGCCAATGAACACCGCCGCAGCGGCCCGTGCCGCGACCACGCCGGCGAGCTCTCGCAGGTCGATGCCCTTGTCCCGGCCGCCGGCGATGAGGACGATCGGCGGCCCGAACGCCCGCAGCGCGGCGATGACAGCGTCGGGCTGGGTGCCCTGGCTGTCGTTGACGAACCGGATGCCATCGATCGTGGCGACCGTCTCGAGCCGGTGCTCGACGCCTCGGAACCGGGCCGCCGCCGCGCGGATGGCATCGGGGGCCACCCCGAACAGCAGGGCCACCGCCACGGCCGCCATCGCGTTCGACACGTTGTGCCGGCCCGGGATGGCCAGCTCGTCGATCGGCAGGATCCGGCCGCCCGGGCCGGTCGCCGCCGTGCCACCCCCGGCGAGCGGCAGGCGCTCGACCCCAGCCCCGACGATCCAGCCGTCGACGAGGCCGACGCCGCCGGCGACCGGGCGCTCGAGACGGTAGAGCACGCTCGGCGCGGTCCCGAGCCCGGCATACGCCGTGACCACCGGATCGTCCGCGTTCAGGACGAGCGCGCCCTCGGGATCGACGAGCTCGGCGAGCCGGCGCTTCACTCGCCGGTACGCCTCGAGGGTCCCGTGACGGTCGAGGTGGTCGGAGGTGACGTTGGTGTAGACCGCGACGGTCGTGCCGCGGGACAGTGTCGGCAGCTGGAGCTCGGAGAGCTCGAACACGACGCGATCGTCGGTCCGGAGCTCCGGCAGCTGCTCGACGATCGGCCGACCGATGTTGCCACCGAGGAAGGCCCGGTGGCCCGGATCGGCCGCCAGGAGGGCGTGGCTCAGGGCGGACGTCGTCGTCTTGCCCTTCGTGCCGGTGACGCCGATCGTGGGCGCCGGGCACAGGCGCAGGAAGAGGTCCGGCTCGGACACCACCGCCGGGGCAGTCGGGTCGCCGGCCGCGCGCCGGGCCACGAGCTCACCGAGCTCACGACGGAGGCGCGGCTCGGTGGTCGGATAGTCGGGGTTGATCGAGGGCGACGTCGCGACGAGGGCCGCGTCGCGCCAGGCATCCTCGGGGTCGACCTCGGATCCGAGCAGGAGCTCGACGGATCGGCCCTCCAGCGCCTCGATGGCCGGTCGGAGGGCCTCGGCCGGCCGGACGTCGTAGACCGTCACGGCGGCGCCCGCGTCGTGGAGGAACCGCGCCAGGGCGATCCCGCTGCGGGCGAAGCCGAGGACCGCGACGCGGCGGCCCCGGAGCGCGCCACCGCGGACGGCCTCGAGCGTGAGGCCCTCGAGGTCGAGCGGCCGGTGGATCGCGCGGCTTCGCGTCATCGTCGCCACCGTCACACGAGCCGGTCGATCGAAGCGAGGAACAGGGTCACGCCGATCAGGCCGGCGATGATCCCGATGATCCAGAACCGGAGGGTGATCTTCTCCTCGTCCCAGCCGAGCAGCTCGTAGTGGTAGTGGAGCGGGCTCATCCGGAAGATCCGCCGACCGTGGGTCAGCTTGAAGTAGCCGATCTGGAGGACGACCGAGCCCGTCTCGATGACGAAGATCAGGCCGATGATCGGCAGGACGAGGATCTGGCCGGTGATGAGGGCCGTGACGGCCAGCGTGGCGCCGAGGGCCAGCGAGCCGGAGTCGCCCATGAAGATCTGGGCCGGGTGGACGTTGAACCACAGGAAGCCCAGCAGCCCGCCGACGAGGAGGGCGCACAGCACCGCCAGGTTCGGCTGGGTCGGCTCGTTGAGAAGGGCGATGAGGAGATAGGCCACGAACGCGAAGACGAGCGTCCCGCCGGCGAGTCCGTCGAGGCCGTCGGTGATGTTGACGCCGTTCGCGGCCGCGATGATCGCGAACGCGGCAAACGCGATGTACAGCCACGGATCGATGTGGACCGGCCCGACGAACGGCACGGCGATGCTGTCGATCGCGTACGTCGTCTGGATCTGGTAGGCGGCGAAGGTGCCGACGACGACCAGCCAGATCAGCTTCTGCCGCGCGCGGATGCCCTCGCCCGTCCGGGCGTTCAGGTAGTCGTCGAAGGCGCCGAGGACGCCGACGAGGAGGAGGGTCGCCAGGGGCGCGATGATCCCGCCCGGGGGCAGCCCGCCGCGCAGGAAGAGGAACAGCCCGAGCACGACCGCGATGAGCAGCAGCCCGCCCATCGTCGGCGTTCCGGCCTTGACCTGGTGGGTCTCGGGCCCCTCGGGCAGGATCTGCTTGCCCATCCCGATGAAGCGCAGGAGCCGGATGTAGGCCGGCATGAGGATGACGACGACCGCGAATGCGAGGAGCAGGGCCTGGATGAGCTCGACGCTCACCGCTCGATCCCCCGCCGCGCCTCGACGAGATCCCGGACGAGGCGGTCGAGCTCGATCCCACGCGACGCCTTGACGAGGATGACGTCCCCGTCCTGGAGGCGGCTGCGCAGCACGTCGAAGGCGGCCTCCCGATCACGGACCTCGATGACCCGCGAGGGGTCGAGGCCGGCGTCCCGCGCCCCGACCGCGATGAGCCGGGCGCCGGCTCCGACGACGACGAGCAGGTCGCACGTCGCGGCGGCCGCGGTGCCCACGTCGCGGTGACCGGCGGCCGCGCCCTTGCCGAGCTCGAGCATCTCGCCGAGGACGGCCACCCGGCGGCCGGGCAGCCCGGCGAGCAGGTCGAGGGCCGCGACGACCGACGGCGGTGAGGCGTTGTAGGCGTCGTCGATGACCGTCAGCCGGCCGAGACGATGCACCTCTGCCCGGTGCGGCGCCGCCCAACCCCGCGCCAGGGCGGCCACGATGTCGCCGGGGGCGAGGCCGGCCGCCATGCCGACGGCCGCGCCGGCGAGGGCGTTGTGGACGGACAGCCGTCCGAGGCCGGGGATCGAGGCCGCGAGACGCATCGGGCGGCCGGCCTGTCCCGGGAGGCGGAGCGTGAAGCGCATCCCGGCGAAGCCCGCCGAGACGACCTCCGAGGCCGAGACGTCGGCATCCGCCGAGAAGCCATACCCGAGGACCCGGGCTGCCGTTCGATCGGCCATCCGCCGGACGCGGCGGTCATCGTGGTTCAGGACCGCGGTGCCGTCGGACGGCAGGGCCTCGACCAGCTCCGCCTTGGCGTTCTCGATCGCGGCCAGCGAGTTCAGCCGGCTCAGGTGGACGCCGGCGACGGCCGTCACGACCCCGACTCGCGGCCGGGCCATCCGCGCCAGGTCGGCGATCTCGCCGCCCGCGTACATGCCCATCTCGAGCACGGCGGCGCGGTGCTCGGGCCCGAGCCGCAGGAGGGTCAGCGGCAGGCCGATCTCGTTGTTCTGGTTGCCCTCGCTGCGGAGCGTCGGCAGGCTCGACTCGAGGACGGCGACGATCGCCTCCTTGGTCGAGGTCTTGGCGTAGCTGCCGGTCACGCCGACGACCAGCGGATCGAAGCGCGACCGCCAGCCCGCGGCGACCGCGCCGAGCGAGACCAGCACGTCGGGCACCTGGACGACCGTGAGGTCGCCGAGGGCCTCGAGCTCGGCGGCGCCCGGAGCCCGGGCGACGAGGACGGCCGCCGCGCCCGCCTCTGCGGCGTCGCGCAGGAACAGGTGGCCGTCGGTCCGCTCGCCGGCGATCGCGACGAACAGCTCGCCCGGCCGGACGAGCCGGGAGTCGACGGCGGCGCCGCGCACCAGCCGCTCGGAGCGGCGGACGATCCGGCCCCCGGTGAGGCGTCGAAGGTCGTCGGCGGTCAGCCCGCGTGGCGGTGACGGCCGATCGGGGCTCACGGCTCGAAGTGTCGCATAGCCACCCCGCCCGCCCGGGTCTCCGTTCGAGGCCGGGCCGCCGATCATCCGCCGAGCCCGGCGACTGCGGGGTCGGTCGCCGTCGGGAGGGGTGGCAGCAGCCCGGGCGTCGTCATGGCATCGGTGACGATCCGCCGGAACAGCTCGGTCGGCTTGAGGGCCAGGATGAGGGCCCCGCCCGTGCCGATCCGGGGCCTCGCCCCACCGATCTTGACGGCGATGATCAGGTCCGGATGCCCGACGGTCCGGCCGGCGAAGCCGACAAACGAGAAGTTCTGCTGGTACAGGAGGTAGCGCTGCTGGCTCGGCGACCAGATCTGCGCCGTCCCGGTCTTGCCGCCGACCCAGAAGCCGGTGCCCTGCACGTCGGCCCGATAGGCGTCGATCGAGACGACGTGGGTCATGACCTGCTCGAGCATCGACGTCAGCGAGGCGTCCATGATCTGGCCCCGGGCGCGCACCGCGACGGCCTGACCGCCGATCGAGGCGACCACGTGCGGCTGGACGAGGACCCCGCCGTTGACCATCGCCGCGTAGGCCGCCGCGAGCTGGATCGGCGTGACAGCGACGCCCTGGCCAAAGGATCCGTTGGCGAGGTCGATCTGGCGCCAGGCGCTGATCGTCGGGTCGTTCACGAGGCCACCGACCTCGCCCGCGACGTCGATGCCCGTCGGCGCGCCGAAGCCGAAGCGGGTCCAGACGTCGTGCAGGATCTTCGAGGACGCCTGGAGCGACGACCCGAGCTTGAAGGCGACCTGGGCGGCGACGACGTTGCGGGACTTGGCGATCGCGTCGAGGAGCGTGATGTTGCCGAGGTTCCGACCGTCGAAGTCCTGGATCCGCGCCTGGCCGTTGTCGAGGACGAGGTGGCCGGGGTCGCGGTACACGCTCTGGAGGGACGACGTCCCGGTCTCGAGGGCGGCGATCGTCGTCAGCATCTTGAAGACCGAGCCCGGCTCGTAGACCTGTGACACGACCGGGTCGAGGAAGCGGCTGGCGTCCGCGTCGGCCGTCGCCGCGTAGCTGTTGGCGTCGTAGCTGGGGTAGCTCGCGTCGGCGTAGACCTCGCCGCTGTACGGGTCCATGACGACGACCGAGACGCTGTCGGCACGGTCGGCGATCTGGGCGGCGAGGACCTCCTGCTCGGCGGCGAGCTGGAGGCTCGCGTCGAGCGTCAGCCGCAGGTCCTCGCCGGGCGCGCCCGGCGAGATCGTCCGCTCGGTCGCCACGATCGGCTGGCCCGTCGCGTCCTTGTCGGCCTCGACCACCCGGGGTGTCCCCGCCAGGACGTCCTGGTAGCGCTGCTCGACCCCGTACTGCCCGGTGCCCGAGGCGTTGACGAAGCCGAGCAGCTGGGCGGCGAGCGAGACGCCGGGCGCGCCGCCAGGCTGATAGTCACGCGTGTACGTCGTCTCGAAGGTGATCCCGGGAATGCCGGCGAGATCGACCGCCGAGCGGATCGTCTCGGCCGTGCTCGGCGTCAGGTCCGTCGCGAGGACGAGGTACGGCCGTTCCGTGTCGAGCTTGGCCTGGAGAGCCACCGCCGCGTCAGGGTCGAGCGCCAGGATGGGCATGAGCAGCTGGACCAGCTCGCCACGCTGACCGGGGTCGAGTTGCTGGCCGGAGGCGATGAGCCGCTCGCGGGTCACGGTCCCGGCGAGCAGGATCGTGCCGCTTCGGTCGTAGATGTCGCCGCGCCTGCTCGGCTCCTCGGACTGGGAGTAGATCTGCTCCCGCGCCGACGCCACGAGCCGGTCGCGCTGGGAGACCTGCCAGTACCCGAGGCGAACGACGAGCGCACAGCCGAGGAGCGCGAACACGAGCGCCAGGAGCAGGACGCGCCGCCCGGAATCCGCGGTCGTCATCGCCGTCGCCCGCTAGTGAGCCTGGATGACCTGGGGCGCTCCGAGCTGGCCGTAGCCGAGGTCGAGGGCCTCCTGGCGGATCGCCGGCGTGCCCGACAGGCGGCTGAGATCCGACCGGATGTCGACGCTGAGGGCCTCCAGCCGGTCGTGCTCCGACGTCAGGCGGACGATGTCGTAGTTCGTCGCCGTGACGCGAACGCTCTGGCTCAGCCACAGGAACGCGCCACTGAAGGCGACCACGATGCCCGCCAGGACGAGCCCAACCTGCTGCGTCGTGGCACGCCGGATGCCCACGCGGACGCCGGCGTTCCGGCGGCCGTGGGCGCGCGGCGTTGCGCCGGTGTCCGTCCGCTGGTGGCGGCCGGTCCGACCCCCGGCGCGCTCACCGGCACCCCAGGGGAGGAGACCGGGCCGGAGGTTGGCCGGGAGGGCGAAGGCGAAGCCCCGACGCTGGCGAGCGCCCTGGTAGACGGCCATCAGTCGCCGAACGCGTAGCGGGCCCGCAGGGTCCGCGGATCGACGAAGGCGAGCGGGTCGATCTCGAGGCCGTCGAAGCCGTCCTCGAACTCGACCTCGACCGGGCCCCGCTCGTGGCGCCGCTCGACGCGCTCGTGGAGCTCGTGCTGGCGCCGACCATAGGTTCGGCGACGGGTGGACTGGTGGCGCTTGCTCACGGGGACTCCTCCTTCCCTCGGTGGGCCAGAACGTCGACGGCGGCTGCTCGACTGGGCGCTAGGCGGCGAGCCGTTCGGCGGCCCGGAGCCGGGCGCTCCGGGCGCGGGGGTTGCGCGCGACCTCGGCCTCGCCCGGCACGAGGCCCTTGGACACGACGAGGCGGAGCCGGGGCTGCCGCCCGCAGACGCAGATCGGGGCCTCGGGCGGGCACGTGCACCCGCGGCGCTCGGCCTGGAGGAAGCGCTTGACGATCCGATCCTCGAGCGAGTGGTAGCTCAGGACGACGAGGCGCCCGCCCGGGCGCAGCACGTCGACCGCGCCCGCGAGGCCCGCCTGGAGCGCCTCGAGCTCTTCGTTCACGGCGATCCGGAGGGCCTGGAAGACGCGGGTCGCGGGGTGGACGCGACGTCGTCCCGGTGCCCGGGCCGGCGCGACGCGGGTCACCAGCGCGGCGAGCTCGTCCGCCGTCTCGATCGGGCCCGACCGCCGGGCCTCGACGATGGCTCGTGCGATGCGGCCGGCGAACGGTTCCTCGCCGTAGCGCCGCAGCAGGCCCGCCAGCTCGTCGGCGGTGAGCGTCGCGAGGAGCTCGGCCGCCGCGACCCCGCGCCCCGTGTCGAACCGCATGTCGAGCGGCCCGCCGGTCCGGAAGCCGAACCCGCGCGCCGGGTCGGCGAGCTGGTCGCTCGACAGGCCGAGGTCGAACAGGCAGCCGTCGACGGACCCGAAACCCTCGGCCGGGGCCACGCTCGAGAGATCGCGGAAGTTCGCCTGCCGCAGCCGCAGCCGGCTCCCGAACCGGGTACCCAACCGGGCCTGCACCGTGGCGATGGCCGCCCCATCGGCGTCGAGTCCGAGGAGGCGGCCATCAGGGTCGCTCGCGGCCAGGATCCGCTCGGCGTGTCCGCCGCCGCCGACGGTGGCGTCGATGTACGAGCAGCTCGGCCGCGGAGCCAGCATCGCCGTGACCTCGTCGGCCATGACGGGCTCGTGGCGCGAGGTCGAGGGCCCGGTCGCCGGCTCGTCCGCCATCGCTAGATCCCCAGCCCCGCGATGGCGTCGGCGAAGGCCTGGGGGTCAGTCATCGGGCGGCGGTACTCGGCCCACCGATCGGGCGCCCAGATCTCGGCGTGATCGCGGACGCCGACGATGACGGCCTCGGCAACGAGGCCCGCCTCGTCGCGCAGGTACGACGGCAGGAGGATCCGGCCCTGGCGATCGACCTCGGCCTCGAGGGCCCCGGCGAAGATCTGGCGCTGGAACAGCCGGGCTGCCGCGTCGGTGATCGCGAGGCCGGCGACGCGGGCGTCGAGCGCGTCCCACCCGGCGCGGGTGTGGATGGCGAGGCAGCCGTCGATCCAGCGCGAGACGAATGCGCCGCCGGCGAGCTGAGCGCGGAACCTGGCGGGAATGGCGAGACGGCCCTTCTCGTCCACCGAGTGGCGGTACTCGCCGGTGAACACGCCTCGATCCCTACCCCAACTGGTCCCGGATTCGACGAGCCCGCGGGGACCGCGGGCTCGTCATCGGTGGTCGCGGCGGCCGGAGTGCCCATCTGGCCGCTGCTGATGGCCCGGGTGGATCAGGGAGCCCTTCTGGTCCCCACTATTCCCCACTTCGCGCCACTTGCGCGGCATTCTAGCGCGCGCGAGGGCGGCGTCAATGGGTTTCGTGGACGAAATCGCCGGCCATCGGCGTCACCGCCGTCGGCGCTGCAGGCCTGCCCTCGCGTCGAGCCCACCGGCACGCGCGGCGCGAGGCCGTCGGGTCGGTGTCAGGACCCCGAGTAGAGGGGCAGCCGGATGACCTGGCCGGCGACGAGGCGCGTCGGGTCGAGCGCGGGGTTCAGGGCCTCGATGCCGGCGACGCCGAGGCCGTAGCGCCCGGCGATCGTCGACAGGGTGTCGCCAGCCCGGACGACGTAGAGATGGCAGGACGCGTCCGGACAGGGGTCGAGTCGGGCCATCGGGTCGTGGCCGAGGTAGAGGGTCTGGCCGACGACGATGATCCCCTTGTTCGCGACCTCGGGGTTCAGGGCGTTCATGATCCACAGCCCGATACCGAACCGGTCCGAGACCACCGTGTAGGAGTCACCCCGGACGACCGTGTAGAGGTAGCAACCTGGATGGCCCGGGCACGCCGGCAGGGCGGCCAGCGGATCCGGGGGACCGCTTGGCCCGGGCGTCGGGACGGGAACCGGCGTCGGGACCGCCGTGGTCGACGGCGCCGCGCTCTGTGGGGGCATCACCGACGCCGAGGGAACGGGGCTTCCCGGCGATGCCGCGGCCGTCGCTGCCGGCGAGGCAACCGCGACCGGCGGCGCGATCGTCGCCGCGACGGGCAGCTCGAGCCCGCCGCGAGCCGTCACGAAGGCCACCGAGGCGAGGGCCGCCAGGGCCGTGAAGGCCGCTGCGGCGAGCACGGCGGGTGTCACGGCACCGCGTCCGACCACCCGCCTCGGCCCGCTCACGACCCTCCTTCGCGACTCGCCAGCCGACTGGCCGGGCGGGTGACTCTAGTACCTTTGCCGCGCTGTCGCGGCCTTGCACCGGGTGCTAGGCTCCCGAACGTCCGTGCGAGAGAGACGCCCGTGACCCAATCGATCGAGGCGCCCAGCCCTGCGATGGCCCTGTCGCTCAGCGTCGAGCCGATCCCGTCACCCGACCCGCTTCGGCTCGCGCCGCACCGGATCAAGCGCTGCACCTTCCGACGGATGATCAAGGTCGAGGCGCGGCGCGAGCGGGTCTACGACGTCGAGTGCCTCTATCCCGACCGGAAGCTGCCGATCCCGCTCGGCGACCTGGATGCCGCAACCCCAATCTGCAACGCCTGCCTGGCGTCGCACATCTTCCGACCGGACGAGGACTAGGGCCTCCCCGTCTCCAGCTCGCCGGGCTCCGGCGGCGGTCCGACGACAACCTCCTCGTTGCACTGGGGGCACCGGAAGAGCCGGCCGCCGCGCAGCCACAGCCGCTCCGGGTCCTCGCTGGCCGGCGACTCGTGCGCGGCCTCTTCCATCCGCGCGACGCTGCCGTCGTCGTGCCGGTGCATGAGGTCCAGGAGCGGGAAGTGCAGCATCGCCGGTCCTCCATCGCGACTGGGGTCGATGGCCGGGATCGTAGCAGCGGGACGCGTCAGCGAGAACGGCCTGTAAGCCGAGTTCTGTGCCGCCGTGGCACGAGGCCATGGCGGCGATGGCCATCCATCTGGGGCCACCGGTTGCCCGATGGCTCGTGCGGCCGACCCGAGGGCTGGGCAGCGCGCCTGCTTCCCGGCGAACCGGGCTTTCGCCCTCCTATTTGGCCTTGCTCCGGGTAGAGCTTGCCCGTTTCACTCCCCCGGGCCGGAGCCCGGAGGCATCGTCACTGTGGCGCTGGTCCTCGCCTCGCGGCGGACGGGAGTTGCCCGCTACCCTGCGCTGTGGAGCTCGGACTTTCCTCACGACGCCGGGCTTGCGCCCGGGCCGCGCGGCCATCCGGCCGTCTCGCTGACGGAATGATTCTACCTGCCCGCGTGGCGACGCCCGGCTGACGCGTCAGGTCGCCGAACCACCACCGGCGGACCACCGGCGGCCACCCGGTCGATGGCCTCGTTCGCCAGGCGATCGGCGATGGTGTTCTGCTCGCGACGGACGTGGACCGCCGTCCAGCCGGCGGGCAGCGACCGGAGCACCCGAAGCACCTCGGCCCACAGCGGCCGGAGCTTGGCGTCCTTGACCCGCCAGCGGCCGTGGAGCTGCTCGACGATGAGGTTCGAGTCGAGGAGCAGCTCGGCCCGGGCGGCGCCGAGCTCGCGAGCGAGCGTGACTGCCCGGAGGACCCCGTTGTACTCGGCGACGTTGTTCGTCTGGACGCCGAGGTACTCGGAGATCGTCGCGTCGGGCGTGGCGAGCGGATCGCGGGCGTCGCGTCGATCCAGGCGGAACAGGGCCGCGCCGAGCGAGGCGGGGCCTGGGTTGCCGCGCGCCGCGCCGTCGGTCCGGATGAGGAAGCCCCGTACCGCGGCCGAACCGCTCGCGTTCGGGCCCCGATCGCCGGCGCGCGCCTCCTCCAGTCCGAGCCCGAGCTGATCGGCCGCGGTTCGCTGGTCGGCCGCGGTCCGCTGGTCGGTCAGGCTGCGCTCTCCGACCCGGGCCGAGCGCCCGGCATGCCACCACCAACGGCCCGTCGCCGTCGCGGCGCCAGTGCCGGCACGGCGACTTCGCGCATCCGGTCGGAGACCTCGAGGATGGCCTGGGTGATGTGGATCCCCCGCGGGCAAGCCTCGGTGCAGTTGAAGATCGTCCGGCACCGCCAGACCCCGTCCTCGTCGGCGAGGATGACGAGCCGCTCGTGGTCGGCGTCGTCCCGGGTGTCGAAGATGAAGCGGTGGGCGTTGACGATCGCGGCCGGCCCGACGTAGCCCTCCGAGCCCCAGAACGACGGGCACGACGTCGTGCAGGCCGCGCAGAGGATGCACTTCGTCGTGTCGTCGTAGCGGGCCCGGTCGGACGGCGACTGGAGCCGCTCCCGCTCGGGCGCCGCCTGGTCGTTGACCAGGAACGGCATGACCGAGCGGTAGCTCTCGAAGAACCGGTCCATGTCGACGACGAGGTCCTTCACGACCGGGAGGCCGGGCAACGGGGCGATGCTGATCTTGCGGCCGAGGCGCTCGATCCGCTCCTTGCAGGCCAGCCGGTTGCGGCCGTTGATGAGCATCGCGTCCGAGCCGCAGATCCCGTGGGCGCACGAGCGCCGGAAGGTCAGCGTCCCGTCGTGCTCGTACTTCACGCGATGGAGCAGGTCGAGGACGCGGTCGGTCCGGGGATCGCCGTCCACGAGGTAGGAGTCCCAATGCGGCGCGGCGTCGCGCTCGGGGTCGAAGCGCAGGATCCGGAGGTTGATCTGCATCGGCTCAGTAGACCCGCGGCTTGGGCTGCATCGTGGTGATCGTGACCGGCTTGTAGCGCAGGATCGGCGAGTCCGGCGCCCGGTAGGCCAGGCTGTGCTTGAGCCAGTCGGCATCGTTGCGGTCGGGGTAGTCCTCGCGGGCATGGGCGCCGCGCGTCTCCTTCCGGGCGAGGGCTGCCGCGACCGTCGTCTCGGCGCAGTCGAGCAGGTAGCCGAACTCGCGCGCCTCGAGCAGGTCGGTATTGAACGTCCGGCCCTTGTCGGCCACTGAGACCCGCGCGTAGCGGGCCCGGAGATCGGCGACCTTCGCCCGCGCGGCGATGAGGGGCTTCTCGTCGCGGAACACCCCGACGTTATCCATCATCACGTCGGCCAGCTCCCGCTTCAGGCCGGCGGCCTTCTCCCCTGGGCGGTTGGCCCGGATCGCCTCGATCTCGGCGGTCACCGGGTCGGCGACATCGACCGCGATCTCCGGCATCGTCCAGCCCTTCACCTCGGCGGTCATGGTCCGGCCGGCCCGCCGGCCGAAGACCAGGAGGTCGACGAGCGAGTTCGTGCCCAGGCGATTTGCGCCGTGGACGCTGACGCAGGCGCACTCACCGGCGGCATACAGGCCCGGCACGACGGTCCCGTCGGGATCGCGGATCACCCGCGTCTCGAGGTCGGTCGGGATGCCGCCCATCGCGTAGTGCGCCGTCGGCTGGATCGGTACCGGTTCCTTGAGCGGCTCGACGCCGAGAATCATCCGCGCGAACTCGGTGATGTCCGGCAGCTTCTCCTCGATGAGCTCGCGGCCGAGGTGGTGGACGTCGAGGTAGACGTAGTCCTTGCCGTCCACGCCGCGGCCGGCGCGGATCTCCTGGACGATCGAGCGGCTGACGATGTCCCGCGGCGCGAGGTCGACGAGCGTCGGGGCGTAGCGCTCCATGAACCGCTCACCCTTGCCGTTCAGCAGGATGCCGCCCTCGCCGCGCGCGGCCTCGGACAGCAGGACGCCATGGCTGTACAGGCCGGTCGGGTGGAACTGGTAGAACTCCATGTCCTCCATCGGGACGCCGTGGCGATACGCCAGCGAGACGCCGTCGCCGGTGAGCGACCAGGCGTTGGAGGTCACCCGGAACATTCGCCCGAAGCCGCCGGTGGCCATGAGCACAGCCTTCGAGCGGATCGGGACGATCTCGCCGTCGGCGATTCGGTAGGCGATGACGCCGGCGGCGCGCCCGCCGTCGCCGAGGTCGGGCCCCTCGTGGAGGAGGTCGACGACGTGGTATTCGTCGTAGAACGTCACGCCGTGCTTGACGCACTGCTGGAAGAGGGTCTGCAGGATCATGTGGCCGGTCCGGTCGGCGGCGTAGCACGCTCGCCGGACGGGACCCTCGCCGTAGTTGCGGGTGTGGCCGCCGAACCGCCGCTGATCGATCCGCCCGTCCGGGGTCCGGTTGAACGGCAGGCCCATGTGCTCGAGCTCGATGACCGTCTCGATGGCCTCCCGCGCCAGGACCTCGGCCGCGTCCTGGTCGACGAGGTAGTCGCCACCCTTGACGGTGTCGAACATG
>DATEZX010000002.1:0-12752 GCA_035255225.1 Candidatus Limnocylindrales bacterium | reverse complement strand
GCCCACGCCGCCGCGGTCGTCGGCGATACCGTCGGCGACCCATTCAAGGACACCGCGGGCCCGTCGCTCCACGTTCTCGTGAAGCTGCTGGCGACGATCACCCTCGTCCTCGCGCCGCTGTTCATTCGCTAGGCTGTCGCGGCCGGCCTGTCGGGCCGCCCGCGCCGTTCCCCAGCCCAGGGGCCTGACAGGGAGAGCCAGTGGACCCGCTCGTCCAGGCACTGGTCATGGGGCTCACGCAGGGCCTCACCGAGTTCCTGCCCGTCTCGAGCTCGGGCCATCTCATCGTGGTGCCGTTCCTGCTCGGCTTCCGCGACCCGTTCATCGACAGCCTCGAGTTCAGCGTCATGCTCCACCTCGCGACTCTCGTCGCCCTGCTCGTGTACTTCCGCTGGGACTGGCTGCGCCTGATCCCCGCCGGACTCGCCGTGCTCCGCGACCGATCGCTCCACGACCCGGTGTCCGGGCGGGCCGACCACGAGCGCCGGCTGGCGTGGCTGCTCGTCGTGGCGACGATTCCCGCGGTGATCGCCGGCGTTCTCCTCAACGACGTCATCGAGTCGAACGTCCGGAGCCCGGGTCTCGTCGCCGTCATGCTCATCGTCGGCGGCGCGATCCTGTGGCTGGCCGACCGTGCGGGCCGGCAGGCCCGGGGGGTCGACGAGGTGAGCTTCCCGCTGGCCTTCGGGATCGGCGTGGCCCAGGCCTTCGCGCTCGTGCCGGGCATCAGCCGATCGGGCATCTCGATCGCGGCCGGGCTGTTCGCCGGGCTGACCCGCGAGGCGGCGGCGCGCTTCTCGTTCCTCATGGCGACGCCGGTCATCGCCGGTGCCGGCGCGTGGGAGACGCTGAAGCTGATCCGCGGCGAGGGCGGGGTTGACGTCTCGATCGCGCCCCTGGTCGTCGGGATGATCTCGGCCCTGATCGCCGGGCTGGCGGCGATCGAGGTCACGCTCCGCTACCTGCGCAGCCACCCGGTGACGATCTTCGCGCTCTACCGGCTCGCCCTGGCGATCGTCGTCCTCGTGGCCTGGCTCGGGCTGTGGGACCGGGCTGCCGGCTGAGCAGGGGGGCCGGCTGAGCCGAGCATGGAGGTCATGAAGCAGCTCCGGCAGCGGGCGATCCGGGACCTGGTCGACCAGCGCCCGATCCGGACGCAGCAGGAGCTGGCCGCGGCGCTCCGGGAGCGCGGCTTCCGGGCGACGCAGGCGACGGTGAGCCGGGACGTCGCCGAGCTCGGGCTGGCCAAGAGCCGGCGCGGGGCGGCCCGGGCCTACGTCCTGCCGCCGCGCCTGGTCGAGGCCGAGACGTCGGGCGAGGACCGCCTGCGGCGACTGCTCGCCGACCTGCCGGTCGAGCTCCGCGAGGCCGGGCTCATGCTCATCCTGCGGACCCTCCCCGGGTCGGCGCACGCCATCGCGGCCGCGCTCGACCGGGCTCGCTGGCCGGAGGTGGCCGGCTCGATCGCCGGCGACGACACCGTCTTCGTGGCCTTCGCCGACCGTCGCGCGCTGCGGCTGACCAAGACCCGCCTGCAGTCCCTCACCGAGCGGCACTGAGCCACCCGCCGTGCTCGTCGCCGAGCGCACACGGCGGGTTTTGACACCCCTGCGGGCCCGAGGTAGGCTACGCCGCCGACCCCGAACTCCAGGCCCCGGGACGACCCGGAGGACGCTGGGGTTCTTTGATTATCCGGGGACCCCGAGCCGAGATGAACAACAAGCCCACCTACATCAGCAAGGACGGACTCGAGACCCTCCGCAAGGAGCTCGACGAGCTCATCGCCCTCCGGCGGCCCGAGATCGCCCAGCGGATCCATGACGCCAAGGAGCACGGCGACCTCACGGAGAACGCCGAGTACGAGGACGCCAAGAACGAGCAGGCCTTCGTCGAGGGCCGGATCCAGCAGCTCGAGGCGCTCATCAAGAACGCGACCCTCATCGACGAGCACCACGGCAACGACCACGTCCAGATCGGCTCGACGGTGCACGTCAAGGGCCCCGACGGCTCGCAGAAGTTCACGATCGTCGGGTCGACCGAGGCGCGACCGACCGAGGGCCGTATCAGCAACGAGAGCCCTGTGGGCCGGGCTCTCCTGGGCCGCCGGAAGGGCGAGACCATCAGCGTCCAGGTCCCGGCTGGCGACCTGGCCTACACGATCGTCTCGATCTCCTAGGTCGGCTCGGGTCGCGGCGTCGCGCGGCGGGCAATCCGCCGCGAGACCAGAATCAGGCCATGGCCGAATGGGCTGACGAATTGGCGGGGCGCGTCTCCGGGCCCCAGGTCGTCAACGACTCGAAGACTCCGTCCGGGACCGTTCACGTCGGGAGCCTCCGTGGGCCGGTCATCCTCGACGTCATCTGCCGCGCCCTCCGGGCGGCCGGGCATGCGACGGCCTTCCTGTACGGGGTCGACGACCTCGACCCGATGGACGCCCAGGCGCTCCTCACCCCGGACGCGGTCGAGCGCGAGATGGGCCGCCCGCTCGCCCACATCCCGGATCAGGCCGGCGACGGCCACGCCTCGTACGCCCGCCACCACGCCGGGATCTTCATCGACACCTTCGCCCGGCTCGGGATCCAGCCCGACCGCTACTACTGGATGAGCGAGCACTACGCGGCCGGCGACATGGACCCCTACATCCGGATCGCGCTCGACCGCGCCGAGGTCGTCCGGACGGTCTACCGGCGCGTGGCGAACGTCCAGCATCCGGCGACCTGGCACCCGGTCAGCGTCATCTGCGAGACGTGCGGCAAGGTCGGCACGACGATCGCCACGAGATGGGACGGCGAGCGGGTGTTCTACGAGTGCCGCCGGGATCTCGTGGCGTGGGCCACCGGCTGCGGCTCGTCGGGCTGGGTCTCGCCATTCGGCGGCCGGGCGAAGCTGCCCTGGAACCTCGAATGGGCGGCCCAGTGGTCGCTGTTCGGCGTGACCATCGAGCCCTGCGGCAAGGATCTCTCGACCGCCGGCGGATCGCGCGATCGGTCGGATGCCATCGCCCGCGAGGTCTTCGAGTGCGAGCCCCCGGTCAACGTGCCCTACGAGTTCCTGAACATCGGCGGCAAGAAGATGTCGACGTCGAAGGGCGTCGGCGCGGCGGCCCACCAGATCGTCGACGTCGTGCCCGCCGAGCAGTTGCGGCTGCTGTTCCTGCGACCCCGCCCGAACAGCGTCATCGAGTTCCAGCCGGAGGCGACCGACGCGATCCCGCGCTTGTTCGACGAGTTCGATCGCCTGGCGGCCGCGACGGCCGGCCGGGACGTCAAGGGCGAGCTGCCGCCGGCCTACGAGGCCGTCTTCCGGTACTCGCTCCTCGACCCCCATGCCGACGTCGCCCGCGAGGCGGCGTGGTTCCGGCCGGCCTTCGCCCATCTCGCGCTGCTGGCCCAGGTCCCGGGCACCGACGTCGGGGCCCAGGTCGCGGCCGAGAAGGGCGGGCCGCTGGAGGCCCGAGAGCTGGCGATCCTCGACGAGCGCCTCACGTCGGCGCGCGCGTGGCTCGCGGCCTACGCCCCACCGGCGGCCGTGATGGCGGTCCGGTACGACGGCCTGCCCGTGGAGGCGGACGCCCTGAGCCCGGTCCAGCGGACGTTCCTCGGCGATCTCGCCGAGGAGCCGCCGCCGGCCGACGCGGCGGGCAATGTCTGGCAGGCTCGGATCTTCGAACGCGCGGCCGCCGGCGGCATCGCCGCTGGCGAGGCCTTCCGCGCCCTGTACCTGGCGTTCCTGGGCCGGCCCAGCGGCCCGCGCGCGGGATGGCTCCTCGCGAGCCTCGATCACGAGTTCGTCATCGGGCGCCTGCGGGCGGCCGCGGGCGGCTTCACACTTCCGGCATGAGCGTCGGGCTGGCACGACTGCGCGCGGACGCGGAGGCCATCCGCCGGGGCGCCGTCGACAAGGGCGAGGACCCCGCGTTGATCGACGAGGCGCTGGCGCGGGATGCGCGGCGGCGCGAGCTCCAGGGCGAGGCCGACGCGCTGCGCGGCGAGCGGAACACCCTGTCGCGCGACATCGGCGCCGCGATCAAGGGCGGGTCGGCGGCTGACGCGCCGGAGCTCGCGGACGCCCGTCGCCGGTCGACCGAGATCGGGTCCCGGCTCGCCGCGATCGACCGCGAGCTCGGGACGCTCGAGGCCGAGATCGAAGAGCTCCTGCTGCGGATCCCCAATCCCGCCGAGCCTGACGTGCCGGTCGGGGGCGAGGAGGCGAACGTCACGATCCGGACGTGGGGCGTCCGGCCGCCACAGGTCGAGCGCACGGCGGACGGCGCCGCCTGGGAGCGGCAGCCGCATTGGGACGTCGCGGAGCGCCTCGGGATCATCGACCTGCCACGCGGGGCGAAGATCGCCGGCTCCGGCTTCCCGGTCTACGTCGGGGCGGGCTCGGCGCTCCAACGCGCGCTGATCCAGTGGTGCCTCGACGTCCACACCCGGGAGAACGGCTTCACCGAGGTCTGGCCGCCGGTCGTCGTCAACGCCGAGTCGGCCCGCGGCACGGGCCAGATCCCCGACAAGGAAGACCAGATGTACGTCGTCACCCGCGACGAGCTGTACCTGGTCCCGACCGCCGAGGTCCCGGTCACGAACCTCCATCGCGACGAGATCCTCGAGGCGGCGGATCTCCCGATCCGCTACGCGGCCTACACGCCGTGCTTCCGGCGCGAGGCCGGGGCGGCCGGCAAGGACACCCGCGGGATCCTGCGGGTCCACGAGTTCGACAAGGTCGAGATGGTCCTGTTCGAGCGGCCCGAGGCGTCCGCCGAGGCCCTCGAGTGGATGACCGGCCGTGCCGAAGACCTCCTGCAGCGCCTCGGGCTGGCCTATCGGGTGCTGCTGATGGCGACCCGCGAGATGGGCTTCGTCCAGGCCCGCAAGTACGACATCGAGACGTGGGCGCCCGGTGTGGAGCGCTGGCTCGAGGTGAGCTCATGCTCGAACTTCCGGGATTACCAGGCCCGCCGGATGGCGATCCGGTTCCGGCCCGAGCCCGGCGCGAAGCCCGAGCTCGTCCACACCCTCAACGGCTCCGGCCTTCCGCTGGCGAGGGTCGTCGCGACAATCCTGGAGACGTACCAGCAGCCCGACGGCTCGGTGGCCGTCCCCGAGGTCCTCCAGCCGTACATGGGCCGTGCGACGATCACGGCCCGAGGCTGAACGACTCGGCGATCACGCTCGGGGCTCGCTGTATCCTCGCCGCCGGAGAGGTGCCGGAGCGGTTGAACGGTCCTGTCTTGAAAACAGGCGACTCGCAAGAGTCCGTGGGTTCGAATCCCACCCTCTCCGCCAGCCGGACGCGCCGCGACGCCGGTCGCCCGCCATCGCCACGAGGAGCCTCATGACCGATCCCCTCTGCCCGCATTTCGACACCGGCTTCGAGGCGCCGCCGCCGAAGACCGTCTGCGAGGAGTGCGTCAAGACCGGCAGCCACTGGTTCCATCTGCGCCAGTGCCTGAACTGCGGCCAGACGCTGTGCTGCGACCAGAGCCCCAACAGGCACATGACCGGCCACAACCGCGCGGTCGGGCACCCGATGATGCGCTCCGCCCAGCCTGACGAGGACTGGCGGTGGTGCTACCCCGACGAGCTGTTCTTCATCCCCGACGGTGACGGTGGCTACGAGGTCGCCGAGTAGCTCAGGCGCCTGATGGATCCCGCCCGGGAGCAACCCTTCGGGTGACCTCGGCGAGGATCGCCCTTGCGCGAGCCCGATCGGGGTACGAAGCCTGGGTCCCGGGCCGGGTCACGCTGTCCGCGGCGCACGCGACGCCCAGCCGGACGGCATCGACGGGCTCCAGCCGAAGCGCCAGCCCGACCGCGAAGGCTCCGGCGAACGCGTCGCCCGCGCCGGTCGTGTCGACGGCGACGACCGGCCTCGCCGGGATGCGGACGACGCGCCCGTCGGCGACCAGGGCGGCCCCGTCGGCGCCGAGCGTCACGACCAGCCGGACTCGGGAGCGGCCGGCGAAGCGGAGCAGCGCCGAGTCCGAGTCGCCGATCGGCTCCCCGGCGAGTGCCCACAGCTCGGGCTCGTTCGGGACGAGCCAGTCGGTGGCGGCCAGGAGCGCGGGGGCGATCGGTGCCGCGGGGGCGGGGCTCAGGACGGTCGCCGCGCCACGGGTTCGGGCGGCCTCGAAGGCAGCGAGCGTCGCGGCCTGCGGGATCTCGAGCTGGCCGACGCAGACCTCGACGGCAGTCATGGCGCCAACCGCCGCGGCGGCACTCGGCGCGTCGACCAGGCCGTTGGCACCGGCCACGACGATGATCCGGTTCGTCCCGTCCGGCTCGACCCAGATCGGCGCGACGCCGCTCGCGCCGGGCACGCGCTGGATGGCGCGGGCGTCGACGCCCTGCTCGGCGAAGTTGCGGAGGGTCATGTCGGCGTAGTCGTCGTCGCCGAGGGCGCCGATCATCGAGACCGTCGCCCCGAGGCGGGCCGCCATCACGGCCTGGTTGGCGCCCTTGCCGCCGAAGCCCATCGCGAAGCGCTCGCCGAGGATCGTCTCGCCGGGTCCCGGGATCCGACTCGCGTACGCGACCAGATCGACGTTGCAGCTCCCCACGACAACGATCGTCGGGGGCGCCGGTGGCACGAGGGCTGCGGGCGTCATTCGCGCTAGGCTAGCCTCGATGGCGAGCGAGCAGGCGCCGATCGAACAGGGAGCGGGAGGGCATCGTCTCTGCGCTCACGCGCCGCTGCGGATCGCCACGCCGAGCGGCGCTCGATGCGAGGAGTGCGGCTCGGATAATCGGCTGCGGCTCTGCGCGACGTGCGGCCACGTCGGCTGCTGCGAGTCGCAGGCCGGCCACGGCCGGGCGCATGCGCTGGGACAGGGTCACCCGGTCATCCTCGAGATGCCGGCCGGAACGGGCTTCGCGTGGTGCTACGACGAGAACCGGTACCTCTGACGAGGCGCGGCCGCGCTTGACGCTCCGGGAAGGCCCTGCCTAGACTCGCGGCCACATCTCGAAGACAGGCTGCGATCGGGACGAGTACCCGTCGAGGGCCGGCACAGAGACCCGGCGGCTGGTGGAAGCCGGGACGGCGACGACGGCGAATGGACCCGGGAGCCTCCGGACCCAACGGCTGACGCCCCGCGAGAGCGGCGGTGAAGCCAAGTAGGCTCCGGCGCAGGGCGCCAGCGATAGCGGGCAGCGCCGATCGGCCACCACGGTGACCCGTCGGTCAGGCGAGTGCGGCAGACGCCGAATGAGGGTGGCACCGCGGAAGGCACGGCCTTTCGTCCCGGGGACGAAGGGTCGTTTCGATTCGTGGAGCCAGGACACCAGACCGATGTCGCACCACCGAGAGCCAGCCTCGTGACCGCCGATCCGATCAGCCTCGGCCAGGCCAAGCGCCTCGCCTCGAGCGCCGACACGCTGCTCCTGCGGGCGTCGCGCCCGGCCGACCTCGATACCCCGATCGGGGCCTTCCTCCGGCTCGACGACGGAGTCACGCCGGCCTATCTCCTCGAGTCGGTCGAGGGCGGCGATCGCGTCGGGCGGTACTCCTTCCTGGGCGTGGGCCCGCGCCGGCTGCTCGAGGTCCGCGATGGGCGGGGTTCGATCCAGACGCGACCGGTGGGCGTCGAGCGCTACGAGCCCGACCTGCCGGTCGCGACCGCGGAGGCCGCCGATCCGCTTGCCGCGTTGCGGGCGTTCGTCGGGCGTCGCCGCGTCGAGCCAGCCGACGGGATGCCCCGCTTCACGGGTGGTGCCGTCGGTGCGCTGGCCTACGATGCCGTGCCGATCTTCGAGCCGTCGGTCCCGCTGCCGGCCCACGATCCGATCGGCGCCCCGACGGCGGCGTTCCTCGAGACGGACCTCGTCATCGTCGTCGACCACCTGACCCACGAGCTCTCGGCGATCGCGTCGCTCCAGACCGATGCGCCGAGCCTCGAGGCGCGCTACCGGATCGCCGAGGCCGACGTGTTCGAGGCCCTCGAGCGCACGGCTCGGCCGACGGCTGCCGAGCTCGGCCGAAACGGTCACGGCCCGACAGCCGGCGGAGCCACGACGGCTGGCGGAGCCCCGATCGTCGAGCGGGCCCCGATCGGGGGCCCGCAGACGAGCCTCGGACGCGACGAGTACGTCCGGGCGGTCGAGGTCGCCAAGGGCGCGATCGCCTCCGGCGAGGCGATCCAGGTCGTGCTGGCGCGCCGCCAGTCGTTCGACCTGCCGACCGACCCGACGACCGGCCGGCCGCTCGATGGCATCGGGCTGTACCGCGCCCTCCGCCGCGTCAACCCGAGCCCCTACCTGTTCTTCGTCCGGGTGCCGTCGTTCGAGGTCGTCGGCGCCTCGCCGGAGCTGCTCCTGCGGGTCGAGGGTGATCGCCTGACGACCCACCCGATCGCCGGCACGCGCCCACGAGGCGCGACGCCCGCCGAGGACGAGCGCCTCGCCGAGGAGCTGCGCGGCGATCCGAAGGAGCGCGCCGAGCACGTCATGCTCGTCGACCTCGGTCGCAACGACGTCGGCCGCGTGTCGCGGCCGGGCACCGTGACGGTCAGCCGCTACATGGACGTCGAGCGCTACAGCCACGTGCTCCACCTCGTGTCGCACGTCGAGGGCCGTCTCGCTCCCGGGCTCGACGCGCTCGACGCGCTCCGGTCGGTCTTCCCGGCGGGCACGCTGTCCGGCGCCCCGAAGGTCCGGGCCATGCAGCTCATCGCCGCCGCGGAAGGGGAGCGGCGCGGGCTCTACGGCGGTGCGGTCGGATACCTCGGCTATGACGGCCACCTCGACACCGCGATCACGATCCGCAGCGCCGTCCTGCGCGAGGGCCGGGCGCACGTCCACACCGGGGCCGGCATCGTTGCGGCCAGCAATCCGGAGCGCGAGTTCGAGGAGACCGAGCACAAGGCGGCGGCGATGCGCCGGGCGATCGAGGAGGCGACGGCCGCGCCTGCTCGCCGCGGGTCGGCGGCGACCGACTCGGGACAGGCCGGGGTGCCGCGTTCGGCGGCCTCGAGCGAGGTCGAGCCGTGATCCTGGTCATCGACAACTACGACTCCTTCACCTTCAACCTCGTCCAGGCGCTGGAGGCCGCCGGCGCCGAGGTCCTGGTCGTTCGCAACGACGCCATCGACCCAGCGGGACTCGAAGCGCTGGCTGCCGATCCGGTCCGCGGGCTGCGGGGGATCGTGATCTCACCGGGCCCGGGCGACCCCGATGACGCGGGTGTCTCGATGGACGCGGTCCGGGTCGCGGCCGCGCATGGCCTGCCGCTCCTCGGGGTGTGCCTCGGGATGCAGTCGCTGGCCGCCGCCTACGGGGCGTCGATCGTCCGGGCCCCGACGCTCGTCCACGGCGAGGCCGCCGAGGTGAGCCACGACGGCGCGGGCCTCCTCGCGGGCATGCCGCCGGCCTTCATGGCGGCCCGCTACCACTCGCTGTGCGTCGATCCCGCCACGCTCCCCGACGAGCTGCGGGTGACGGCGATCAGCGAGGTCGACCGCGTCGTCATGGGCCTGCGCCACGTCTCGCTCCCGCTCGAGGGGGTCCAGTTCCACCCCGAGAGCGTCCTCACGCCCGAGGGCCCGCATCTCCTGGCGAACTTCCTCCGCCAGGCCGGCGAGGGCGAGGCGGCGACGCTCGATGCGGCGTCAGGCACGTTCGCGACGGTCGGTCTCGCCGACGGCGAGAGCTCCGCGACGGGCGGCCGGCGACGATGAGCGAGCCGGTTCGGGCCGCCGTGGCCGCGATCGTCGAAGGCCGAACGCTGACGATCGAGGAAGCCCGGCTGGCGATGGGCGCGGTCATGGACGGCGAGGCGACGTCCGCCCAGCTCGCGGCGCTGCTGGTCGCCCTCCGGATGCGGGGCGAGACGGTCGACGAGCTCACTGGCTTCGCCACCGCGATGGGCGAGCGAGTCCTCCGGGTCGAGGCCCCGCCCGGGACGATCGACCTCGTCGGGACCGGCGGTGACGGCTCGGGCACGTTCAACGTCTCGACGGCCTCGGCCCTGGTGGTGGCGGCCGCGGGAGTGCCGGTCGCGAAGCACGGCAATCGCGCCATCACGTCGCGGTCCGGTTCGGCGGACGCCATCGAGGCGCTCGGTATCCGGATGGAGCACGACGCGGCCTCGGCGGCGCGGGACCTGCGTGAGCTCGGGTTCGCGTTCCTGTTCGCCCCCGCCTTCCACCCCGCCATGCGTCACGCCGGGCCGACCCGGCGCGAGATCGGGGTCCGGACGGCCTTCAACCTCGTCGGGCCGATCACGAATCCGGCCGGCGCGCGGCGGGCGGTCATCGGCGTCGGGGACCCGGCCGTGGCGAGCCGGATCGCCGAGGTGACGCGACTCCTGGGCACGGAGCGGACCCTCGTCGTCCACGGCGCCGGCATCGACGAGCTGCCGCTCGACGGCAGCGGGGTCGTCTACGACGTGTCGCCGGCCGGGATCGACCGTCGCTCGGTCATGGCCGCCGACCTCGGCCTCGAGCCGGCGCCGACCCGCGCCCTCGCCGGCGGCGGCGCCGCCGAGAACGCGACCCAGATCGAGGCGATCCTCGGCGGCGCTTCGGGGCCGGGCCGCGACGTGGTCCTCCTGAATGCGGCGGCCGGCTTCGTGGCGGCGGGACGCGCGCCGGATCTCGGAGCCGGCATCGCGCTGGCCGCCTCGGCGATCGACACGGGGCGGGCGACGCGCCTCCTCGCTCGTCTCCGCGCCGCCCGCGCGGCTGCGCCGGCATGAGCGCTCCGGTCGTGACCCCGTCGGCCGCGGCCCGGTCGACCATCGCCGGGTCGACTGCCCGGTCGGGCGCCGGTCCGGTGGCGGCCTCGCCTCTCCGGGCGCGCCGAAGCGACGGCCGGCGCGGCGTCCTCGCCGACATCGCCGTCCGCCGCCGAGCCGACCTCCAGGCCGAGCTGGCGGGGATCGGCGAGGCCGAGCTGCAGCGCCGAGCTCGGGCAGCCCCGCCTCCCCGCTCGATCGCCGAACGCCTCGCGGCGCCGGGCCTCCACCTGATCGCCGAGCTGAAGCGTTCGTCTCCCTCGGCGGGTCGCATCGCCCGCGATGGCGAGGACCTCGTCGCCCGGGCCCGCGCCTACGAGCGCGGCGGCGCGACGGCGATCTCCGTGCTCTGCGAGCCGCACTGGTTCGGTGGCTCCCTGGCGGACCTGGAGGCCGTGCGGGCCGCGGTCGCGATCCCGGTCCTGGCCAAGGAGTTCGTCGTGGACCGCCGCCAGCTGGCGATGCTCCGCGCCGCCGGCGCCGACCTCGTCCTCCTGCTCGCGGCGCTCCATCCGAGGCGGGCGCTCGCCCGGCTCGTCGACGAGGTGCTGGCGCTCGGCCTGGAGCCGCTCGTCGAGGCCCACGACGAGCGGGAGGTCGACGCGGCGCTCGCGAGTCGCGCCCGGCTCGTCGGGCTCAACAACCGGGACCTCCGGACGCTCGAGGTCGACCCGGAACGGGCGGTCGCGCTCCGGGCCCGCGTCCCGGAGGATCGCCTCGTCATTGCCGAGTCCGGCGTCCGCGACGTCGAGACGATCCGGGCGTGGCGGGCCGTCGGCTTCGACGGTGCCCTCGTGGGCGAGGCGCTCATGCGCGCCGACGCGCCAGAGGAGGCGGCGGCGTCATTCGTCGCCGCGGGACGAGCGCCGGACGATCTCGTGAACGCGGCGAATCGCGGCATGGTCAAGATCTGCGGGATCCGGGACGAGGATGGCCTCCGTGCCGCGGTTGCGGCCGGCGCCGACGCGATCGGGCTGAACCTCGTACCCGGCACGCCCCGGTTCCTCGAGCTCGACGTCGCGGCGAATCTCGCCCGCGAGGCCCGTCGCTGGTCAGCCGTCGGGCAGCCGGTCGCCATCGTCGCGGTCACCGTCGATCTCGGACCGGGCGACTTGGAACGCGTCACCGACGTGGTCGACCCCGACGTCATCCAGCTCAGTGGCGATGAGCCACCGAGCGCGAGCGCCGGCGCGGCCCGTCCGACCTGGAAGGTCCTCCACGTCCCGCCACGGGCGGCCCTCGACCGGGCGGCGATCGACCGGATCGTCGAGGCCGGGCGGGCGCACCTGGCGGCGGGCGCGGCGAGGGTCATGCTCGACGCGAGCGGTGGTCTCTACCCGGGCGGGACGGGTCAGCGCCTGGATCCCGCGACCGTGGCGGCCATCGCGCGGGAGCTGCCGGTGGTCCTCGCCGGCGGACTCGACCCCGCGACCGTCGGGCCGGCGTTGCGGTCCGCGCCGATCGTCGGCGTGGACGTCGCCTCGGGCGTCGAGCGGCCGAGGCGCCACGGCGAGCGGCCCCTGAAGGACCCGTTCCGGGTCGGGCTGTTCGCCAAGCGAGCTCGGGCGGCCCGCGACGACCGTCCGAATCTCGCGGTCCGGCCGAGCCTCGTCGCGCCGGAGCTCGAAGAGGCCGATCCAGCCGGCCGCTGGGGCCTCGGACGCGAGCTGGGCGGGCGCTACGTCCCGGAGACGCTCGTCGCAGCGCTCGAGGAGCTCGACGTGGCCTGGACCGCGCTCCGAGACGAGCCGCGCTTCTGGGCGGAGCTGCGCGAGCGCCTTGCCACGTTCGCCGGCCGCCCGACGCCGCTCTCGCGGGCCGACCGGCTCGGCGCCGCCCTCCTGTCGCGCGCCGCGGAGATCGGGCGCCCGGCGGCTCGGGTCCCGGCGTCACTTCGGCTGTACCTGAAGCGCGAGGACCTGGCCCACACCGGCGCTCACAAGATCAACAACGCCCTCGGCCAGGCCCTGCTGACCCGCCGGCTCGGCAAGTCGCGCGTCATCGCCGAGACCGGCGCC
>DATEZX010000001.1:0-3345 GCA_035255225.1 Candidatus Limnocylindrales bacterium | reverse complement strand
CCTGGGGCCACCGCGTTGCAGGTGATCCCGCGCGAGGCCAGCTCACGGGCCGTCGCCTTGGTGAGGCCGATGAGCCCGGCCTTGGCCGACGAGTAGTTGGCCTGGCCCCTCTGGCCCATCTGGCCCGAAACCGAGGTGATGTTAACGATCCGGCCGGCGCGAGCCTTGAGCATCGGCCGGGTCACGGCCTTGATGCAGTAGAACGCGCCGAACAGATCGGTCTCGAGGACGTCGCGCCAGTCCTCGACCGACATCGTCGCGATCAGGGTGTCGTGGTTGACGCCGGCGTTGTTGACCAGGACGTCGACCTTGCCGAAGGCATCGAGGGCCACCTTGATGAGCGCCTCGACCGACTCGGGCTGCCTGACGTCGGCCTGGACGGCGAGGGCTTTCCGGCCCAGCTTCTCGACCTCGGCCGCCGCCTCTTTCGCGGCGGCCTCGTTGGCGACGTAGCTGAACGCGACGTCCGCGCCCTGCACCGCGAGCCGCAGGACGATCGCCCGCCCGATGCCGCGCGAGCCGCCGGTGACGACCGCGCTCTTGCCAATCAGGTCGATCACGAATTCCCTCCCACCGAGTCGGCGACCTTCTGGCAGGTCGCGCACCAATGTTCCTCCCTGCCGGCCGCTCGCTGCGCCGTCCGGAGCTCCGCCCCCAGCCAGGCGAGGTGGTCGCGGTACTCGGTCGCGAGCCGGCGCTGGTGCTCGGCCTCGAGCGCCCAGTCCTCCACGAGGTGCCGAGCCGCCTGACGGGCCGCCCGCCAATCGGGCCGGTTCGGGTCGACGGCACGATCGCGGGCCGGCGGCCAGGTACGGCGGGGCGGGTCAGGCGAGCGCGGCGCGTGGGGCGAGCGGGGCGCGTCCGGCATGACGTGCCCAGCCTACCCGGCCGAGTCGCTCCCGACGAGCCGTCGCGACGTGATCGTGACCGGCGTCGTCGAGCGCATCGAGTTCGGGATCTCCGCGATCTGGTCGACCAGGTCGACGAGCTCGGCGAGGCGCGCCTCCATGGTCGCGCCCTCCACCTCGAGCGCGACGCTGATCGGCGTCGATGGCTGGCCGCGGGCGGGGAAGTCGCCATCGACGGTCAGCCCAACCCGCGTCAGCTCGATGCCCAGCGAAGCCGCCTCGCGATACAGGTCGTTCGAGAGGCAGGCGGCGATCGCCGCGTAGAGCAGCTGGCCGCCGTTGAACCCGAGCCCCCGGCCACCGCCCGCAAGGGGTCGGTCCGCGAGGACGCTGAACGCGCCGGACGAGGCCACGGCCGTCGGCCCGCCATCGAGAGTCCGGAGCTCGATCCGGTAGGCGTCGGACATCGATGTGCCGCGTCAGCCAGCCGCGGTCGGGTGCGAGGCCGGCGCGGGCTCGCCCGGCACGACGTCGTCGAGCGGCGGGTTCACGGGCCCTGGTCGGCGCATCAGCTCGGCCAGGGCGGGCGGGATCGGATCGACCGAGTCCCAGTCGACCGGCAGCCGCACGTGGACGTCGCGCGGGTCGACCACTGCCTCGCCCAGCGGCCCACGGGCCGGGTCGGCGGTCCACTCGATGGTCATGCCCCCGGACGTGAAGCCGGCGCCGAAGGCGACGAGGGTGACTCGGTCGCCGACGTCGAGCCGGCCCTCATTGACCGCCTCGGCGAGGGCGATCGGGATCGAGGCGGCCGAGGTGTTGCCGTACTTCTGGACGTTCGTGAACATCCGGTCCATCGGCAGGTCGAGGCCTTTCGCGACCGCCTCGATGATCCGGCTGTTGGCCTGGTGCGGGATGAACAGCTTCACGTCGTCGGGCGTCAGGCCGGCCTTGGTGATCGAGGCCAGCGCGGTCGTGGCCATCGTCTTGGTCGCGAAGCGGTAGGTCTCGCGGCCCTCCATCCGGATGAAGTGCTCGCCGCGGGCGACGGTCTCCGCCGAGGGCGGGCTCTTCGACCCGCCGGCCGGCAGCCAGATCATGTAGGCGCCCTGGGGTTCGGTCGTCAGCTCAACGCCGAGGGCGCCACCCGGCTCCTCCGAGGCGCTCAGGAGCGCGGCCCCGGCGCCGTCGCCGAACAGGATGCAGGTGCTCCGGTCCGAGTAGTCGAGGAAGCGGGTGAGGAGCTCGGCTCCGATGACGAGCACATGGCGCGCGAGGCCCGCCTCGATCCACGCCTGTGCGCTCGCGAGGGCGTACACGAAGCCCGAGCACGCCGCGGCGACATCCATCGCCGCCGCGCGCGCGTTGCCGATCGCCTCCTTGACGAGGGCCGCCGTCGACGGCATCCAGTAGTCGGGGGTGAGGGTCGCGAGGAGGATGAGGTCGACGTCGTCGGGCTCGAGGCCCGCCGTCCGGATCGCCCGCAGGCCGGCCACCGCACCCATCGAGGCCGTCGTCTCGTGGGCCGCGGCGACGCGACGCTCGCGGATCCCGGTGCGAGACGTGATCCACTCGTCGGACGTGTCGACCATCCGCTCGAGGTCGGCGTTGGTCAGGACCTGGCTCGGCACGTAGCGGCCCCAGCCGGTGACGTGGGCGTGGAGGCGGCGCTTCGGACCAATGGCGCTGCGAAACTCGCGGGCCGTGACGTGACCGGTGCCGTTGGTGCCCATCACAGCGGCTCGACCTCGATCAGGGGCTGCTTGGCCTTGACCAGCTTGCCGTTCTCGGCGTTGACCTTGGCGACGCGACCGGCGAGGTCGCTCTTGATCTCGTTGAACAGCTTCATCGCCTCGATGAGCCCGATGACCTGACCGACGGCGACCTCGCCGCCGACCTGGATGTAGGGCGCCGAGCCGGGGGCCGGCGAGCCGTACCAGATGCCGGTGAGGGGCGCCTTCACGGACGGCCGGGCCAGCGGGGCGTGGTCGGCGGCGGCGCCGGCGGGCAGTGGAGCGCCCGCTGCCTGGACCGAGGGGTCGCCACCGGGCGCGCCAGGCCCGACCGCGACGACCTGGGCCAGGGCCCCGGGCTTGCGGAGGATCAGGCCCGTTTCGCCAACCTGGACCTCGAGCTCGACGAGGTCGCTGTGGTCGAGGATCGCTGCCAGCCGGTCGATCACCCCGAAGAGGGCCGCGTCGGCCGGATCGACGGCCGGTGGATCGAGATCGACGGTGGACGGGATGCCGGGGTCGACCGACGGTGGGGCGGGCGCCGGCATCCCGGCCGAGGTCAGGTCGTCGGTCATCGGTCGATCACCCATCCCAGCGCCGGAACACGAGCGCGGCGTTCTGGCCCCCAAAGCCGAACGAGTCGTTGAGGGCCACGCGCATGTCCCGCCGGGCCGCCTTCCCGGGCGTGAGGTCGAGGCCGGCTGCGGCCTCGTCAGGCTGCTCGAGGTTGATGGTCGGCGGAATGACGCCGGTCCGGAGCGCCT